>JAXHVS010000099.1:0-28046 GCA_034189025.1 Bacteroidota bacterium | reverse complement strand
AGCCGGTTTTATGGTTCTTTATTAAGATTTTCAAATACCGGCAAGGATGACGGTGATCCTATGTTCTATAATCTACCTGGCGAATTGAAGCAACTTGGCGGATGTAAAAAACAAACCAAAACCTGAGAAAAATCTAAACTCAATCCGCCAAAGAAATAAACTTACTAAAATCAGGCTCTCCATGCAAATCCATTAAAATCATTACATTCTCGGTGCCATCCTCAACCAACATTAACAACTCTGATTTACGATCATTTTTTTGATGATAAACCATCCTTACTTTATCTTTTTGATCATAAACAGTCATGATTTCTTTAAACCGGCCTTCTTTAATTCCTTCATCCAAAAGTACAAATTCATTATTTTTAAACCCTTTGTCAGAAATTATGATTTTCATTTTATCAATTTGCTGCAATACTTCTCGCTCTTCATCCTCCAAGTCACCATAAGCTAAACCCATTTTTAAAATAAAACTCGGTATAGCAATGGTAAATTCACTATTCTGTCGTTGGTATTCACGTACAACATCTTTTAATGTATTTTGTGCCATTAAAACAGGCGTAGTAAACATTAATAAAACCAAAAGTGGAACTATTTTTTTCATATCAATAAATTTTAATTAACAAAAGTTTATCTAATGACGATTGAATTAAAAAATCGTTACAGAAAAAAATTCTATTTTTATATTTCCAATTATATGCTTAATTTTCGCTATCAATTCAAAACTAAAAAACCATGAAAAAAACGCTACTCCTATTAAGTGCCATTTTATTAATAGCAGGCTGCGCATCGAAACGCTATACAAAAAAAGCTGCCAAGTTCGAAGAAGCAGGGTTATACGAAGATGCGGCTGAATACTATTACCAGGCCGTAAAGAAAAAAGATTCGAATGTAGATGCCAAATTAGGTTTACGAAAAACAGGACAAATAACGCTTGACCGGAAGCTGGCAGATTTTACCCGGGCATACAAACAAACCGATTACAAAAAAGCAGTATATAATTATCTTGAAGCTGAAAAATACTATAATACAGCAAAGCAAGTAAAAGTAGAACTGGATTTTCCTGAGTATTACAAAGAATATTACGAAGAAGCCAAAGGCGATTACCTAAATAAAAAATATGCCGATGGAGTAGAAAAACTAAACCGCGAAGATTTTAGTGCTGCATTAACTGTATTAGAGGAAATAAAAGGGATTGACCCCAATTTTAAAGATGTAAATGATTTATACATTAATGCAAAATATGAACCTATGTATCGTGATGCTAATCAATATCTTGAAAATGGGATGTACAGAAAAGCATATTACACTTTCGAAACAATTATTACTGGGGCAGGAAACTACAAACAATCCGTTGCTTTAAAAAAAGAAGCTCAGGAAAAAGGTACAATAACCGTATTAGTTTCTGATATCTCTTATGCATCATTCAAATATAGAGCTGTATCAAATAAATTAACTTCGGAAATTAAAAGTGAATTGAGTCGTTTAAATAATCCATTCTTGAAAATTATTGAGCCTTCATCATTGGATATAAATTTATACGAAAATGGACAAATGAATATGCAAGCGGCAAACCTTGCTGGCATTAAAGCCGTATTAACCGGAGTTGTTAATTCTTACACTGCAATCAACGGAGGAACAAAAAAAGAAGAAAAAAAAGGATACATAAAAGAAGTAACGAAATCAAAAAATACCGAAGGTGAAGAAGTTGAAAAGGTGAAATATTATAAAACTACCTATTACGAATATAAACAAAACAACAAAGCAACCTTATCAATGAGCTTTAAGCTTATATCAACCGAAGATAATACCGTTTTAGCATCTGATGTATTTAACAAAACCAACACAGATAATATGCATTATGCCGAATATAAAGGCGATAAAAACAAACTCATTCCAGGCTACTGGAAATATAAAGACAGAAATACAAAAGAAGATGTTCAAAACGATAATAAAAATGATATTAACAAACTACAAAACCTTTTAAAAGCAGATAAAAATATTAAATCGGCACAAGAATTGTTGAATGAACTTATTGATCAATCGGTAAAAAATGTAACAAATGCTATTGATAAATATAATCCTGAACAATGATGAAAAATTTTTTGGTTATTTTTTTAGTATTTATCTTAACTTCTTGTGCAACAAAAAAACAAGTTGCTGAATTTGAAGCATTACCTGACTGGGTAAAGCAAAAACCGATTATTCCGGGATATTATGTTGGTATTGCATCGGTAAAAAAAGTTGGTACATCGGCTCAATATATTTCACAATCACGTAGGCAGGCACTTGCCGATTTAGCCGAAAGTGTATCCTCTAATGTGAGTTCAACATCCGTTTTACATGCCATTGAAACAAAATACGGGCATTCAGAAACCTTTGACCAAAAAATTCAAGTAAGTACAGATGATTACCTGGAGGGGTTTGAACCGGTAGATTATTACGAAAACGAAGATTCCTATTGGGTGTATTATAAAATTGATAAGCGTACTTATCATGAAATGAAAGAAAAGAAAAAAAAGGAAGCCATTGCTACCGCACTAGCAAAATATCAATCAGGATTGCAGGAAGAAGATAATAACAAACCTAAAGAAGCCATTGCATTTTATCTTCAAGGTTTGCAAGCTATAAAACAATACTTAAACGAAGAAAATCCTGCTACCTATAATAATCAAAATATTGATATTGGGAATGAGTTATTTTCTTCCGTTAATGAAGTACTAAATAACTTAAAAATTGAGTCCAAAAAGAATTCTGTAATTGTAAAGCGAAGAGAAAGTTTTAAAGAAAACCTTGAGTTTTTAGTAACTTTCCATGGCAATCCTGTTAAAGGGATTCCGGTTTCTTTTTTATACACTGGTGGTTATTTAAAAAAAGACCAGCAAGATTCAGATGCAAATGGAATGGTGCAATTAGCTCCTGAGCCAATTTATTCGAAAAATGAAAAAGAACAAATTACAGCATCTATTGATTTAAAAGTGCTGGCTCAAAAATCGGTTGATGACCTTTTTATCCGCGGATTAATCCAAAAACATTATATCAAACCTGCCACAGTTGATATCATTATAAAAGCTCCATCTATTGCAATTAATATTGATAAAAACAGTTGTACAGAAAATCAGGGAAACAAAATTATAAGCATATTTAATGATAATATACACCAGTTTGGATTTATAGGCGAAGCAAATAATAATGCTGATTATATTTTAAAATTTAATTTTGGCTACAGACAAGGAGAGCGTGCCGGAGGATTAATTTCCGTTTATATTTCGGGCGAATTAATCATTGAAGATAAATCAGGAAAAACAACCTGGACAAAACAAACTGAAAGTATTAAAGGTATTGGTTATAGCATTGAAGAAGCAAAAAATAAAGCTTTCGATGAATTTTTAACTTCGTTAAACCGAAAATATTTTAAACAAGCATTGGATGCTATTCAATAAAAACAATTCTACAACAAGCTACAAAAATTTATTCGATTAAGACCTTACCCGCTTTTATACAAGTAAAGTTATTGATGATTAGATAAATATCAGAAAAACAATTTCTTTTATTAAAATCATTTTTCAACATTTAATTAAACCAATTGAATAAAATCAGTTCTAATAGTTATCTAAATAATAATCATAAATAATTATGAAAAAAACTTTACTTGTATTTTTAATCTTATCATTCCCCGCATTATCAAACAGCTTATCTGCACAAGAAGATCCCGTAATTCAAAAAATTATTGACATAGGAAAAACCGATAACCGAACTATGCAACATCTCGATATCCTAAGCAACCGATTTGGGGGGCGATTAGTTGGCTCGGATGCATACGAGAATGCTGCTAACTGGGCTGCACATAAATTTGAGGAATGGGGCATGGAAGTGATTATGGACGAAGCCGGAGAAGTTCCGGTAGGTTTTAACCGCGGCCCCTGGTTTGGACGCTTAATCGGAGAAAAGGGAATGACTCTACATTTTGCTACTCCTTCCTACACCTCTGGAACAAAAGGTGTGCAACGTGGGCATGTAGTTTTAGAACCTAAAACACAAGCACAATTCGACCAAATGAAACACCGTTTAAAAGGTGCATGGGTTTTAATAACCGGAAAAAATGAAGGATGGCCTGTAGATATCTCTAAAAGTGCTGATGCAAAGCGAAAAGAGATTATCAAAGAAAATGAAGAAATTGAAAAGAAAAATCGTGAAATAAGAAGATATAACTGGGAAAATCGAAAATTGGGTGAACAAAAAGAACTACTACCCTATAATGATGAACCTGCCTTATTTTATAAAGAAATGGTTGAAGCAGGGATTCTCGGAATCATCCAATCATCTCCAGTTCCTATAAGAGTTTTATATGACCGCAAAAACATCGATAGCCTTACCTTTGAAACACTGCCTACGGTACCCGATATCAAGCTAGACGAACATCAATATAAAATTATTGAACAAATGGCTAAAGAACGCCGGTATTTTCAGTTAGAATTCGATATTCGTAATCATTTTAAAATGGGGCCGATAAAGTATCACACGGTAATCGGTGTTATTCCAGGAACAGAATATCCTGACGAATACGTAATTATGGGAGGACACCTCGATGCATATGATGTTGCAACCGGAGGTGTTGACAATGGCTCGGGGGTATCCCCTGCAATGGAAGCGGCTCGCTTAATCATGGAGGCTGGAGGAAAACCAAAACGTACAATTCTGGTTTGTTTATGGGCAGCAGAAGAATTTGGACTACTAGGATCGAAACATTGGGTTAATGAAAATAAAGATAAACTGGACAATATCTCAAATATGTTTAACAGGGATGGCGGCCCAACTGTTCCAACAAGCATTAGTGTTACAGAAGCGATGTGGGATGATTTTGAAAAAATATGCGCTCCGTTAAATGATATTAACCCCGACTTCCCTTTTACAATGAAAAAAAGAGAACCCAGACAAAGGCCAAAAGAACCATGGGGTACCGATAGCGGGCCATTTGCAGTTAAAGGGGTACCTACTATTGGTTTTGGAACCGAAGATATTAAAGGATATAATTTTGATTATGGCGAAATTTGGCATACCGAACGCGATTTATATAACAAAAGCATTCCCGAATACCAGGAACACACCTCTATTGTAACTGCTATCGTTGTATATGGTGTAGCTAACCTCGATCATCTTTTATCGCGTGAAGGATATTACATCGAAGCACAGGAGAAAAACAAAAAAAGAGATAAGAGAAAATAACTAATTTGTAAAAGGCCTGAAAAATATAGGCCTTTTATATTTTCATTAAATAAACAATCCTAAAATTTATAACCATACACATAAACAATCAAAACTATGAAATCAAAAATTTTTTTTACCCTTGCACTAACATTCTTGTTTACCAGTTTGTTAGGTCAAAATGAAACGGTTACCGAAGCAAACTATAGACTAGCCGAGCAATTTTCGCCTACGAAAATTAAGCGAATGGTTTTTAGCACATTCGTTAGGCCAAACTGGATGAAAACAGGAGATAAATTTTGGTATTCGTACAAGACATCTAATGGAACCAATTATTATATTGTTGATTTAAACAACAAGTCCAAAAAGAAAATGTTTGATAACGATCGTATGGCAGCTATGTTAACATTAATAACGAAAGATCCATATGATGGTAAACATTTACCCGAGATAAAACCAAAATTTAAAAAAGACGATACGGTTTTTCAATTTGATGTAACCAGTTCACAAAAAGAGGAAATTGAGAAAACAGATACTACCCAATCCGATAGTACAAAAACCTCTACCGACAAAAAAGATAAAAAGAAAACCAAAAAGAAAGTATTCCACTTAGAATATAATATAAATACTGGCAAACTTTACGAGATCGAAGACTGGAAAGAAGAAAAAGAGGATCCGAAATGGGCCAATATATCGCCCAATGGTGAATATGTAATTTTTTCGAGAGATTACAATCTTTATTGGATGGATAAAGAAAACTACGAGAAAGCGAAGAACGAAGAGGAAGGAGAAAAAGATTCGACTATTATAGAACATCAACTAACCTTTGATGGGGAGCAACATTATGCCTATGGCGGAGGATATACAGCCGGCGAAAATGATGATGAAGAAAAAATAAAAAAAGAGCAAGAAAAAAGAAGAAAAGCAAGAATATATTGGTCTCAAGATTCCAAAAAATTTGCACTTATTCGCTACGACCAAAGAGATGTTAAAACGCTTTGGGTAATTGATGTTTTAGCCAATCCACGTCCCGAGCTAGAATCGTACAAATACACTATGCCCGGCGAAGAGAACAACTCAAAAGAAGAATTATGGGTATTCACAATGAAAGATACTTCGCGAAAACAGTATAATGTGCAAGCATTTAATGACCAATCGTTAAGAATACACCAGGGGATAAAAACCAATAAAGAAAAAATAGAAGATTATGTCCCTACTACCTGGTTATCCAAAACTTCTGACAAACTTTATTTTACAAGAAAAAGCCGCGATTTGTACCGAATGGATATCTGTGAATTAGACTTAACAACCGGAAACATTAAAGTGATTATTGAAGAGCGAATGAACACCTATTTGGAACAAAAAAGGCTTCATATGATTGGTGATGGGAATGAGTTTATCCACTGGTCGGAACGAGATGGTTGGGCCCATTTGTACCTTTATGATGGTAATGGCAATGTAAAAAAACAATTAACATCCGGGCCATGGCATGTTTCAAACATTGAAAAAGTAGATGCTAAAAACAGGGTCGTATATTTTACAGCAAATGGACGTGAAAAAGATGAAAATCCTTATTATACTCATTTTTATCGTGTTAACCTGGATGGCACAGGGCTTAAATTATTAAATACAGGGAATTATACTCATCGTTCCGATATAAGTGATTCCTACAAATATTTTGTAAATAACTATTCCAGGGTAAATACAATCCCCCGTTCAGAAATTCGCGATAATAATGGGAATGTAGTTTTAAAACTTGAAACAGCCGATCTAAGCAATCTATTCGCTGCCGGATATAAGTTTCCCGAAATATTTAAAGCCAAAGCTGCCGATGGTATTACAGATATTTATGGAGTTATATACAAACCTTTCAACTTCGACTCCACCAAAAAATATCCATTAATCCAATATGTTTATCCCGGGCCACAAACCGAAGCGGTAAACAGTTCGTTTTCTGCACGTATGGATCGAACCGATCGTTTTGCTCAATTAGGATTTATCGTAGTCACTTTAGGCAACAGAGGAGGGCATCCAAATCGCTCAAAATGGTATCATAACTATGGTTATGGAGATTTAAGAGATTATGGTTTAGCCGATAAAAAATATGTGGCCGAACAATTAGCTCAACGCTATAAATATATCGATATTGAAAAAGTTGGTATCTGTGGGCACTCAGGGGGTGGATTCATGTCAACGGCAGCATTATGCCAATATCCTGACTTTTATAAGGTAGCTGTTTCATCGGCAGGAAATCACGACAACAATATTTATAATCGCTGGTGGAGCGAAACACATCATGGTGTAGAAGAGAAAATTGATGAAGAAGGAAATTCTAAATTTTTATACGAAATAGAAACCAATCCACAATTAGCCAAAAATTTAAAAGGCAAACTCTTATTGGTACATGGAGATATTGATAATAATGTACATCCCGGAAATACCATTCGCATGGCCAATGCTTTAATTAAGGCTAAAAAACGTTTTGATCTTTTTATAATGCCCGGCCAGCGTCATGGTTTTGGTGAATATTCAGAGTATTTCTTTTGGTTAAAAGCCGATTATTTCTGCAAACATTTAATTGGTGATTATTCTATTAGTACGGATATTTTTGAAATGCGCCGCGAACATAAAATGACCCCTAGTAAGAAAAGAGCTTTTTAAAGCAGGATTATTATCGGGAAAATTCTTTGCATAACCCAATAAAAAACAAGGCCGGACAAAACCCAGCCTTGTTTTTTTAATATATTTATACTAAATATTTATCGTTTGGGTGGTTTATAACCCTTTTGTTTGGCAGCTTCTTCCAGCCGTTGCTGCCATTTAGATTTTTTAACTGGTTTCTTTTTATTTTCATGCAATTTTTTTAATAATGTTTCATCATCAACAAAACGCCTGATAATTAATGTTTGTCCCATAGTAATTACATTAGACAAGAAATAATAGTAGCTTAATCCGGCAGAATAACCATTAAAGAAGAAAAGCAACATTACAGGCATCATATAATTCATCATAAATTTCATTCCGGGCATTTGTTGATTAGAATCGCCCATCTGCCCGCTGTTTATTTTAGTAGAAAAGAATAATGCCAAAGCCATTAAAAGGGTAAATAAACTTACGTGGTCACCATAAAAAGGGATATCAAAAGGCAAATCTAATATAGAATCGTAAGATGATAAATCATCAGCCCACAAAAAACTTTTTTGTCGTAACTCGATAGACGACGGAAAAAACCTAAATAGTGCAATCAAAATTGGAAATTGAATAAGCATTGGAATACATCCACCCATGGGGTTAACACCTGCTTTTTTATAAAGCGCCATGGTAGCCTGCTGCTTTTTCATGGCATCCTCTTTTTTCGGGAACTTCTTATTAATCAGGTCAATTTCAGGTTTTAACACACGCATCTTTGCGGTTGACAAATAAGATTTGTAGGTCAATGGAAACAAAACAATCTTAATAAGAATGGTTAGGATTAATATAATTAAACCGTAACTGGTAATAAAATTATCCAAAAAATTAAAAACCGGAATTACAACAAAACGGTTAACCCAACCAAATATACCCCATCCTAACGGAATAATCCGTTCAAATTCCAGGTCATGCTTTTTTAGGGTAGTATAATGATTCGGCCCAAAATAAAATTGCAAAGGTACGGTCGATTCTCTCTCATAATCGAAAGGTATTCCTATCGTAGACCGAAAATGTTTTAAGTATTTAGATGAGTTGGGTAAATCATTAAATTCAACTACTGCGTTGGTAAAGAAATCTTCAGCAACTAAAATAGATGAAAAGAATTGCTGCTGGAACGAAATCCATTTAACTCTTGTATTCAACTCCTCTCTATTTTCATCTTTACCACGGGAGGTTAATGTATTAACATCATCCTGGTAATATTTATAACCAATGGTAGTATACATATTTTCATTGTCAGCACCTTTCTCCTGTTGCGGTGAATACATTGACCATTTTAAATCGATAACACTCAAATTGCTGGAAATAACTTCATTTATACCCACAAAATTGATATCAAAATCTATCTTATAAGTCCCTGTATAAACGGTGTAAACATATTCGATATATTGATCCTCACTAGCATACAACCGATAGGTCATAGACTGTTGATCATTTTCAACTACATAATGATCTTTTTCATTTTCAAGATTAAAAAACAGATCATTGGTAATGATACTTTTGTTTTGCGAAAAGAAATTTAAACCAAAAACGGTTGAGTCCCCATCGAATAAAATCAATGGCTCTTGTGTATACGTTTTATAATCTTTAAGTTCAACCGAATAAATACGGCCACCTTTGTTGCTGAATTTTATTTTCATTAAATCATTTTCAACAATCGCAAACTCTTTTTCTCCTTCAGCAGCACTGGCAAAGCTTCCATACTTTTTAACCAATTGCTCTTTCTTTGGTGTATCCTTCACCTGCTCTTCTATTTTAGCAGTCTGGTCTATAGCCTTTTCTACTTTTTGTTGTTTAGCAACATTTTGTTGTCGGACCAACTCTAGGGAATCTCTCCTATGCTTAGCTCGCTCAATTTCATCTTTCGAAGGTTGATTAATTACACTATAAACAATTAAAATAGCAGCAATTAAAACAATACCTATAATCGAATTTTTGTCCATTTTTCTTTTTTTCTGTTTCGTTTTTTAATTAAACTAATTTTATTTCTCTATGCTAGTTTCTTTTACAAAATCAACAAACAATGGATGTGGGTTAATTACCGTACTTTTATACTCGGGATGAAATTGCACACCAACAAACCATCTATGATTTGGAATCTCAACAATTTCTATCAATCCCGTATCGGGATTATGTCCCACTGCTTTCATTCCTTTTTCTTCAAAATCTTCCAGGTAGTTATTATTAAACTCATAACGATGCCTGTGTCTTTCAAGAATATTTTCTTTACCATAAATCGTATATACTTTTGATTTTTTATCGATCTCGCATGAATAAGCACCTAACCTCATGGTCCCTCCTTTTTCGGTAATCCCTTTTTGTTCTTCCATTAAATCGATTACCGGATGGGTTGTACTTCGACTCATTTCCGTTGAATCGGCATCAGTAAATCCAAGTACATTACGAGCAAATTCAATCACGGCACACTGCATTCCAAGACAAATTCCCAAAAAAGGAATATTATTTGTTCGAACATAATGCACAGCGCTTATCTTACCCTCAATACCTCGTTGTCCAAATCCTGGAGCTACTACTACTCCATCTAGTCCTTGTAATTTTTCTTTAACATTCTCATCGTTTAACTTCTCAGAATGAATGCATTTAATGTTCACTTTACATTCGTTAACAGCACCTGCATGTATAAAAGATTCCATAATTGATTTATAAGAATCTTGCAATTCAATATATTTGCCAACAAGTCCGATCTGAACCTCTTTTTTGGGTTTCTTTAATTTATTCACAAACTGAGCCCATTTTTCCAGTTTGGGGTCTTCATTTGGAGGTAAATTCAATTTTTTAAGTACCGTAAGATCCAGCTTCTCGTCCTTCATCAATAAAGGAACCTCATAGATCGTAGATACATCTAGAGATTGAATAACGGACTCAATATCCACATTGCAAAATAGGGCCACTTTCTTTTTAATGTCAGTAGTTAACGGATGTTCGGTTCTTAACACCAAAACATCAGGTTGAATACCATTTTCCAACATTACCTTTACCGAATGCTGCGTTGGTTTTGTTTTTAACTCTCCGGCAGCAGATAGATAAGGAACCAGGGTTAAATGAATAAAAACACTATTTTGCGGCCCTAAATCCCATTTTAACTGACGAACCGCTTCAATATAAGGTAATGATTCAATATCACCAACCGTTCCTCCAATTTCAGTAATTACAACATCGTAGTTGTATTTTTTTCCGAGCAGTTTTATGTTGTATTTAATTTCATCCGTAATATGGGGGATTACCTGAACAGTTTTTCCCAAATAATCACCTTTTCTCTCTTTGTTAATCACGGTTTGATAAATCCGTCCGGTTGTTACATTATTCGCTTGTGTAGTATGCAAGTTTATAAAACGCTCGTAATGCCCCAAATCCAGGTCGGTTTCAGCGCCATCTTCTGTAACATAACATTCGCCATGCTCATAAGGGTTTAAGGTTCCAGGATCAACATTTATGTAAGGATCCAACTTTTGAATCGTTACAGAATAACCTCTGGCTTGCAATAATTTAGCCAGCGAGGCAGAGATAATTCCCTTACCCAAAGAAGAAGTAACTCCTCCTGTAACAAATATATATTTTGTTGTTGGCAAAACGTAAAAATTTAAATTATACTATAAAATTAAGATTCAGCATTATCAATCATTCGAATTTTTTCTTCAAGAATTTCTATCTCTTCTTTAGCACTGGAAATTTTTTCTTTATAATCTCTAATCATTTCTTTTGCTTCGGGAGAATCGGCATTAAAAAATCCAATATTGTTTTCCCAAAGGGTAATATTATTTTCAAGTTTCTTAACTTTATTAAAGAATTTATCTCGCTCGTGCCTCATCTTATTCGAAGCCTTAGGTTTATGCTGGATATTATCAAGCTTTGTTTTAAACTTTAAAAGTTTCTTATCAGAATCATCGATCTTAAGTTTATCAAATTGTTTATTAATGGCTTCACGAAAATCATTTTGAATTTTATCTTTCATTTTAAATGGGACAAAACCAATTTCTGCCCATTCATCTTGAAATTTTCTTAATGCTTCATAATTATCATCCACGTTATTCGAGAATTCATAATTATTCACCTTTTCAATAAGCGCTTGTTTTAATTGTAAATTTTTTTCGTACTCCTGCTCTATATTGGCATAGTATTCAGATTTTCGGTTAAAAAAATGATCGCATGCAGCCCTAAATCTTTTCCAAACCTTATCCGATTGTTTTCGAGGTACCGGCCCGGCTTCTTTCCATTCCTTTTGCAGATTAATCAATGCTGATGTGGTTTTTTTCCAGTCTGTACTATCCTGCATTGATTCAGCCTTTTCGCAAAGTTCAATTTTCTTTTGAAGGTTTTCTTCCTGCAATTCTTTATTCATGGCATAAAACTCGCGTTTTTTTCCAAAAAATTTATCACAAGCATTCCTAAATCGAGCGTATATTTTATTATTGTCTTTTTTAGGAGCAAACCCAATGGTACGCCAAACTTTTTGTAAGTCAATAATAGACTTGGTTTGATCAGTCCATTCTTTATGTGTTTTTAATTCTTTATTAGCAATTTCTTCTGCTTGCTCGCACAATTTTTCTTTTTTTACAAGATTCTCTTTTTGTTCCTCTTTAAGATTTTTAAAATAGTCCTGATGATTTTTATTTATAATACGTGTTGCTTCTTTAAAGCGCTCCCAAATAGGCTCCTTATGCTCATTGGGCACCGGCCCAATTTCTCTCCATTGATTATGTAATTTCTGAAGGTCTTTAAAAGCATTGACAACCGATGGCTCGTCTATTAATTTTTCAGCTTTTTCGCACAATTCGGTCTTTGTTTCTAAATTTTTCTTCAGGTCAAGATCGCGAAGCTCCTTGTTAATTTTTATATAATCGTAAAAATTACTTACATGATGATGGTATGTATTCCATAAATCTTTTAAGTTTTGCTGTGGAACAGGCCCTATTTCTTTCCATCGTTTCTGTAACTCTCTAAACTCTTTAAAGGTCTCGCCTATCGATTCTTTTTTATTGATTAACTCTTTTAGTTCTTCAATAACCTGATATTTTGTTTCAAGATTCGTTTCTTTTTCTTTTTCCAAATCCCGGTTATATTCTGCTTTTAACTTTCGATAACGCTTAAATAAATCTTTTAATTCTTTTTCTATAGGGTCTTCTGGCAAAGTAAATTCTTCAATATCACCACCATCCTTAATAAATGCTTTACGTAATTTTTCGTTTAATGCTTTTTGTTTTTTATAAAAACTGGCTTTTATAGCTTCAACTTCTTTTCGTATATTATTAATGGGTTTTGTATCGATAATATTTTTTAACTCTTCAACTAATTCCTCACGGGTTAATTTATTGTAGTCAACTTCTGCTTTTTTATCATCTTTTGGTTCTTTTTCCTTTTCTGATGACTCTTTTACTTCATCACTATCTACTGCATCAGAGCGTTTATCTGGTTCTTCCTCAGCCATAATTTCATTCTCTTTTTCCAATAATTGCTCCTCATTATCATCTTCATCCGGTGTTTGTTCAGAATCAACATCAGCTGTTTGTTCATTTACTTTTTTTTCTTCAGCAGATACATCGTCCGAATTTTCCGACTTATTATCTGTAGATTTGTTTTGATTATCAACAGAGCTTTCAGATTGTTCCTGATTAACCTTCTGGTTTAATTCTGAATCATTGTTTATTTGCTGTTCGTTTTGAACAGAGTCAGAGTTTTTTTGGTCTTTAGCATCCATATTATAAGCCTTCTTTTATGATTTATATGTAAAAGAAAAAATCTTTTAATTTTACAGGTTACGAAAATAAATATTTACCGACTAATACTCAAAGAAAAAACGGATAAAATCGTTTAATCCGGTAAATATACAATATAATTCGGGAATTGAAAGAATGAAAACTGCCGGTAAAAGATTACCGGCAGTAAAGATAAAACCCTAACCTAAACTTTTTATCGCCTAAAATTTAACACCGGCGGTTAAAATAAAATTATTGAAACTATTATCTATTTGGGCTTTATTTCCTCCAGGATAATCGATCATAGAATATTCATTCATAGAATTTTTGTAAGCAAAATCAAAAAAGAAATTTTGCTCACGATAGCCTAAGCCAACAGAAAAAGACAATCGGTCAAAACTTTCATTTTCATGTCCTTGTTTAAAAGGACTTGTTGAATATGCAAAACCACCTCTGTAATAAAGCACTCCTGTTCTAAATTCTGCTCCTGCTCTAAAATTATGTGTCCTGGTAAATATAGATTCAATTGATTTATTATCATCAATAACTCCCTGACTATTAAAATCATCATCTAACTTCATTGTAGAATAATCAACATACTCATAATCAACATCTACCAAACCTACTTTCCCTATTTGAAAACCAACACTACCTATTGCTCTAATGGGTGTTGTTAATTCATATTCATAAGATTCAGCACTAACCTCCTGCCATAGATAATCCCCATTATCATAATAAGCATCAACACGTGTAGAAAAGTTCTCTTCTAATTTATAAAAAGTTGGCAGATGGAATGCACCTCCAATTCTTAAAAAATCAAAAGGTTTATAAATGGCACCCAATTTTAAAGAAAACCCGGCTCCATTGGTTTCAACCTCTTCTTGAAATTTCATGGCAGAAAAATCATAAATATCCAATTCGTTGTTTTCGTATTCATAATGCGATGAAAACTCGGAAAAATGAATGGTTTTGATATCCAAACTAAAACCCACATAAAGCTTATGGGCATAATTAGCTCCAAATGCAAAATTTATCTCTCCTACTGACCCTTCGGTTTGTATCGATTTTTGTTTGTTAATATTGAACTCATTTGGATATAAATATTTTTCATCTGTAACCTGACTCCAAAATTCATTATTTAAAGTATCATAATCTATAAGAAAAGTATTATAAAGCAATGATTCATACATTTCATGAAGATTATTCACAGAACCTGCATTGTTAGCGTTTGTTACAAAATACTCCATAATAGATTGATCATTGTTGCCGGAAAACAGAATATTTTGATTATAATTATTAATTTTATTATACCCTACCGCAAAATTAACATTCACCCATCGAGTATCAGAATTTTCCAGGTCGTATGAGGAAACCAGTCCTATATTATTAATGCCCATTCGATATTTATTATCATCGGTAATTGTGTTAAGATAAGCCGATGAAGATTGATTGTAGGCTAAGCCAGGAGAAAACATCAATTCAGTATTTCTGAATACCCCTAATCCTCCAGGATTAATTGTTATGGCGGAAAAGTCACCTCCTAAAGCACCAAAAGCTCCACTCATTCCGGTAAAACGCGCCGTTCCGGAATAATCGTTCATCGAAAATTTTAAGGCATAATCGACATAAGAATTTTGTGCAAAAAGAGATACATTAATAAGTAAGATAGCTATAATGGATATTAATATTTTTTTCATAGTTATGTTTTAAGTTATTTTTAAACAATATATAAAAAAGGCCTGAAAGGCCTCTTAAAAGCCTTTCAGGCAAATTCTATTTTTTATCTTCTTCGTCCTGAACCTGAACTCCTGGTTGAACTTGACCCAGAGCTTGTTGAGCTTCCTGAAGAGCGAGTGGTAGATGAACCACTACTTCGTACAGAGCTGCCAGAAGAACCTGAAGATCTTCTCGGCGTATAAGTTCTGGATGTACCAGAACTATTGCTTCGTGTACTTCGGGTTGGAGTATAGGTTGAAGTACCTGAGGAAGAACGTTTAATCTCTCTCGTATTACTTGTACTTTCAGGGCGGCTGTAACGTGTGGTTCTACTGTTAGTATTGTAAGTAGAACGTTCCTGGCTTCTTGTATAAGTTCTTGTTCTTTCTGTATTAGAAACAGAAGTATTTCGTTTTAGCGGATCTTGCCTGTTATTATTAGTTATATTTCCTCGTGAGTTATTGTTATCAACAACACGGATTGTTTCACGGGCATCAATACTGCCGGTTTCACTTCTGCGAGCAGTAGCCTCTGAACGCCGAACCGCTCTACCATCAGTGTTATTGTTATCAATGCCTGATTTTACAGAGCTTGCTGGTTGAATATCCCTGCCCATATATATATCCGGATTACGGGCTACTCTTCGGTTATCCTCATTATCATTAAAACTACTCATGGTGCTTAACCCTCTGCGCCGGTACGAATAATTAGCCGAACTGGCATAATTATCATTATAATTAGATGAATAAGGATACAAATAGTATGGATTATAGTAATAAGGGCTGTAATAATATGGGTTACTATAATAATAAGGACTATAATAGGAATAATAAGGCCTTGAATAATACCATGATGAGTACCAGGGCGAACCATACCAATAAGAGCTGATATAATAATGCCTTCCCCAATAACTGAAACTCGAAGAAATGTAATATGGCTCTACCCATACCTGGTCACCAACAATTACAACATTATAAAAAGGATCGTTCCAAAACATGCTGGCTAATCTATAATCATCATTAAAATAAAGATTATAGTTGTATGTATTCATTCCATAATAAGGGCTCTTTTTAGCTTCCAATCTTCTCTCATAGGCTTCTCCATAATCATCAACAATTAAACGATCATAAACATTCTCTGACTCTTTATTTTCATAAATTGTGGTATCCTCGACAGAATCATCGGCTAAAATATCCTCTATTTGTTTATCAAACGATGACATGGCCTTAGAATCATTATTATCGTAGGTTGGATTAACATACACATCAGTGCCTACAACATAATCATCATTGGGCGAATAATATAAATCGTCGTCTACAACTGTTTGCTGTAATGATGAACATGAGGCCAGAAATACTGATAGGATTAATATTAAATAAATTTTAGTTTTCATAATGTACCTCCTGATAGTTATGTTTTATAATTAATTTCTTTATTTTTGCAACTTTAAATTGATTTAAACATTTCAGTAAATATAATGCAAATATTATACCAAACATGGCTAAAATACTTACAAAACGAGCAGAAAATTACTCACAGTGGTACAACGACCTGGTTATTAAAGCAGACTTAGCAGAGAACGCTGCTATTCGAGGGTCAATGGTTATAAAACCTTATGGATATTCGATATGGGAAAAAATGCAAGCTGCATTAGATAAAATGTTTAAAGACACAGGGCATTCCAATGCTTATTTCCCACTTTTTATCCCCAAATCATATTTTTCAAGAGAAGCGAGCCATGTAGAAGGATTTGCAAAAGAGTGTGCCGTAGTTACCCATTATCGTTTAAAAAACGATGAAAACGGGAAAGGTATAATTGTCGATCCGGATGCCAAATTGGAAGAAGAATTAATTGTACGTCCTACTTCAGAAACCATAATTTGGAATACTTATAAAAACTGGATACAATCATATCGAGACTTGCCAATTTTAGTCAATCAATGGGCCAATGTTGTTCGCTGGGAGATGCGAACCCGCTTATTTTTACGCACCTCAGAATTCTTGTGGCAGGAAGGACATACAGCCCATGCCACTAAGCAGGAAGCGATGGATGAAACCGAACAAATAATTAATGTTTACGCTAATTTTGCTGAAAATTGGATGGCTATGCCGGTAATAAAAGGATATAAAACAGAAAATGAGCGATTTGCCGGTGCCTTAGAAACATATTCCATAGAGGCATTAATGCAGGATGGTAAAGCATTACAATCGGGAACGTCACATTTTCTCGGCCAAAATTTTGCCAAAGCATTTGATGTTAAATTTACAGATAAAAATGGAAAGCTTGACTATGTTTGGGCTACCTCATGGGGGGTATCCACTCGTTTGATTGGTGCATTAATTATGGCCCATTCTGATGACAATGGTCTAGTACTTCCTCCTAAATTAGCACCTATTCAGGTAGTAATTATTCCTATCTACAAAGGAACCGATCAGTTAGGAGCCATTGCTGAAAAAGCAGAAACTATTAAGAAAAAATTGCAGAACAATGACATTTCTGTAAAATTTGATGATAGAGATACGTATAAACCGGGATGGAAATTTGCAGAATATGAATTAAAAGGGGTTCCTGTTCGAATTGCTCTCGGCCCAAGAGATATTGAAAATAACACGCTCGAAGTAGCCCGAAGAGATACTTTGAAAAAAGAAACTATCTCTCAGGATGGTATTGAAGACTATGTTGACAACTTATTGAACGAAATTCAGCAAGATATATATAAAAAAGCATTAAAATTCAGAAATGAAAATACCTTTAAAGCAGATACCTACGAAGAGTTTAAAGATATTATTAAAAATAAAGGAGGGTTTGTATTAGCTCACTGGGACGGATCATCTGAAACCGAACAAAAGATTAAAGAAGAAACCAAAGCAACTATTCGTTGTATCCCTTTTGACACTACAAAAGAAGAAGGAAAATGCATATATTCAGGCAAGCCATCAAAACAAAGGGCTTTATTTGCCAAAGCTTATTAGTAATTAGAAAAAAACCATTACTATGACCGAAAATGATTCTAAAGAGCAAATTATTTCTGCTCTGGAAGTAAAATCAATCGTTAAACAACGTGTTTACGATCAAACACTGGAAATATTTAAAGAGCTAAAAAATATTCTCTCAGAAATTGCAATAGAATTAAATAATGAGTTAAAGATAAACGATACCCGGGTGCTTCTGGAATATAAAGATCGCGGAGAGTTTGAAGCTGAGTTAAAAGTTGCCGGTGATATGCTAATTTTTAGTATGCACTCTAATATTTTTGAGTTTAACCGCGAACATAATGTTTGGAAAACAAATTACTTAAAAGATAATCAGTTATATAGCTATTGTGGAATTATTAATGTATATAACTTTTTAGCCGATTCTTTCAAGTATAATCGACTTGAAGATTTAGGCTATTTAATTACCCGGATTTTTATTAATATCGAAAAACACTTTTTTGTTGAAGGTAAGCGACAGGAAAAATATTTATATAATAATTTTGGGCTATCGAGCCTTAGCAGAGAAATATTAAAAGAGATTATTTTAAAATCGATAATGTATGCCATTGAATTTGATTTATTAGTTCCTCCCTACGATAACGTTAAAATTGCTTCGGTTGCACAATTGAACGAAAAAATGGAATTCTCCAGAATGAAAACCGGTAAACGCTTAGGATTTAAATTTAACTCAGACGATATATCGTAAAATACTAATTTTTAATATATTATGATGTTATTCAAAAAATCCGGTAATATTTTTATCGGATTTTTTGCATCATTTTTAAAAGCTAGTCGTCTTTAATACAAAACCAAATGTTTCAGATCGTACATGTAATGTTTCAAAATCGTACACTAAAATTTGAAACAATAATTTTAAAAAATATAAACCAATAAAATACAGTCAATTACATTATTTGGCACAAAAAATGATATTCAAAATAGCAGTTATAATCTTATAATATTTAAAAGTAATGGTAGTAGATTTAAAAGCAAACGAACTAGTATTAAAAGCAGGAGATTCAAATCTGCTTGCAGAAGATACAAAGGTTGATGGAAAATTAATATTAACCAATCAAAGGGTATATTTCAAACCCAAAAACAATGAAAGCTCAAAATATGATTTAGAAATTTTACCTAACCAAATTCAGGAAATAATTTCTTTTAATACCATGAAAATTTTTCCAAACGGATTAAATATTATTACGAAAGAGGGTAAAGAATTAAAATTTAAAATTGGGAAAAGAAATTCGTGGAGTAAAGCACTAAATCAGATTTACTAATACCAAGTATTTCAAATTACTACATATATCTCCGGTTAATAATTAAAGAGCATGATGCGGACGAATGCATTATGCTCTTTTTTTTATTTTATAATTGTATCATCAATAAAAATCATAAATAATTTAAACAAGGAGATTATTTTATTGTTAAACATATATAAAATACTAATCATCTTGAAATTCATAAAATATTAATGGGGCCCATAGGAATTTTTTACGGTTCAACCACCGGAAATACGGAAAAAATTGCAAGAAAAATTAAAGAACACTTACAGTCAGAAACCATAGATATCTACAATGTACGAGAAGCTACAAAAGCTGATTTAGAAAAATACAATAATATTATTTTCGGCTCTTCAACCTGGGGAGAGGGAGAACTGCAAGAAGATTTTAAACAATTTCTGGAGGTAATAAAAAAAGCTAACCTTAAAGGAAAGAAGGTTGCTATTTTTGGGATTGGCGATTCATCTGTTTATCCCGACTCGTTTGCTGATGCTTTAGGAGTTATTTTTGAAGCTTTAGAAGGTAAAGGAGTTACTTTTGTAGGAGAGTTTTCAACTAAGGGTTATAATTTTGAAAAATCACTAGCCCTTTTTGATGAGAAGTTTGTAGGCTTACCTCTTGACGATGATTCGGACGATGAGCAAAACAAAGCACGGATTGCAATCTGGTCTGAGTTGTTAAACAAAAAGATGAACTAAGTTAATTTCATTTCTGTTCTAAAAAATAACTATATAGATTCTTAACCACGTTATTTGTTTTATTTTTATCCAGATAAATATAAACACAGCTATTATTTATGCCACCAAACATGGATGTACTGATAAATGTGCCCTCAAACTGGCCAATGAATTAAACAATAATGCCACATTAAATCTTAATGATTCATCAGAAGTAAATTTAGATAAATTTAACATGGTAATTATTGGTGGCTCAATACATGCCGGCCCAATGAACCGGAAAATTAAAAAATTTATTGATAAGAATATTGACATGCTTCACTCAAAAAAACGGGCTTGTTTATTTGCTGTATGGAAGAAGGAGAAAAAGCCCGGGAACAATTTAAAAATGCTTATCCTGAAAGCCTCAGAAGTAAGGCTATTGATGGCCATTTTGGAGGTGAATTTAACTTTGATAAAATGAACTTCTTCGAAAAAGCCATTATTTATTATTAAAAAAATTGCCAAAACAGACCAAAATGTTTCTAAAATTAATGATAGCAACATTAAAGAATTTGCTCAAAAAATATCTGTCTGAGCAAATCAATTTCTCAACATAATTTTCAGCTTTGCAGATTATGAAATTTGCTCGCATTATTATATCTTGCACATCTAAATTCAAATCATAAAAATTAAAATCTAAATAGTATGAAAAATAAAATTGTAAATTTATTTTCGGTAATAATTGCAGCCTTAATTATTACAAGCTGTGGAGCTCCGAAAAAAGAAGCAACTACCAATATGCAAAAAAAATTAGACGAATATGCAGAGGTTGAGCTAACATCGGACATTAGCCATCTAACCGACAGCCAAAAGGAAATGCTCGGCTATTTATTTGAAGCAGCGCAATTAATGGATGACATTTTCTGGCAGGAAGCTTTTGGAAATAAAGAAGAATTACTCAATAGTATTGCTGATCCTGCAGCCCAAAAATTTGTAAAAATTAATTATGGCCCATGGGAAAGATTAAATGATAATAAACCTTTTATAGAAGGTTTTGAAGAAAAACCTGCCGGCGCAAACTTTTATCCAACCGACATGACCAAGGAAGAGTTTGATGCGCTTGATGCAAATGACAAAACAAGCCTTTATACATTAATTAGGCGAAATGAAAATGGTGAATTGTATACAATCCCCTATCATGAAGCTTTTAAAAATGAAACCGATAAAGCGGTTGAATTAATTAGAAAAGCTGCCGAACTGGCCAAAGACGAAGGGTTTAAAAAATATCTCGAATTAAGAGCTAAAGCCCTGGAAACCGACGATTATTACCAAAGTGATGTAGCCTGGATGGAAATGAAAAATAATGACATAGACTTTATAGTTGGGCCCATTGAAAATTACGAAGATGCATTGTATGGTTACAAAGCAGCTCACGAATCATTTATTCTTATCAAAGACCAGGAATGGAGCAAAAAACTGGATAAATTTGCTGCATTCTTACCTCAGTTTCAGGAAGATTTACCTGTACCACAAGAATATAAAAATGAAACACCCGGCAGCGATTCAGACTTAGGAGTATACGATGCGGTTTATTATGCCGGCGATTGTAATGCCGGTGGTAAAACCATTGCCATTAATTTACCTAACGATGAACAAGTACGATTAGACAAAGGAAGCAGAAAGTTGCAGCTTAAAAACTCTATGAAAGCTAAATTTGATCAAATCCTTGTACCTATAGCAAATATTGTTATCCATCCCGAACAAAGAAAGCATGTTAAATTTGATGCTTTCTTCGAAAATACAATGTTTCACGAAGTAGCTCATGGCTTAGGACTGGGAAACACAATTGATGGGAAACAAACGGTACGAGAAGCTTTAAAAGAATATTATACGTCTATCGAAGAAGGTAAAGCTGATATTTTGGGCTTGTATATTGTTGATCAATTATACGAAATGGGCGAATTAACCAGCGGTGAAGTAATGGATAACTACGTTACCTTTATGGCCGGAATTTTCCGTTCGGCACGATTTGGTATCGCCAGCTCGCACGGTAAAGCTAACATGATGCGTTTCTACTATTTCCAGGAAAAAGGGGCATTTACTAAAGACCCTGAAACCGGGACATACAAAGTAAATTTTGAAAAAATGAAAACCGCCATGAACGAGCTTACCAAAAAAATTCTTATCATTCAGGGTGATGGCGACTTTGAACAAGCAAAAGCCTGGGTAGAAGCCGATGGTAAAATTAAAGAAGATCTACAAAAAGATTTAGACAAAATTAATGATGCCGGAATACCCAGAGATATTGTTTTTAAACAAGGGAAAACAATGCTTGGATTATAAAAAAACAAATAATACTTTATCAAAAAGGTTCAATTTTATCGATTGAACCTTTTTTTATTTCATTTCAAATAATTACTATTGTATAAATACATACATCGTTGAGTTGAAAGAAGCCAGGACTTATATTGTATTCTCCCTTATTTTTTATTTGCCACTATTTTCCTTTGGGCAAAGCAACCGTATTGTGAACAAATCAAAAGATACTACGACAAATGAAATTATAAAAGATACTATTTTAACAAAACAAAAAATACAATCCGATCAGTTTTATGATACCCTAAAATTAAAAGCCTCAAAAAACAAATTTACCAAAGCTGCTTTAGACTTAATACTTATTCAAGAGCCAGAAAAAGGACTTTTTATTGGAGAAGAGAATATAAGAAAAGAACGTTATTTCGATCTGTATGAAGGCAAAACAATACGCAAAATTGAAATCATTAAGCTTGATGTTTTCGGGCCTCAATTATACGATAGCAGCAACACCACTATTTTAAACTGGATACAAAAAGTAGGAAATAAAACGCATATAAAAACCAGGGATTTTATTATAAAAAACAACCTGTTATTTTCCGAAGGTGACACAATTGATCCAACATTACTAATTGATAACGAAAGAATTTTTCGGAAGCTCGACTACATTAAAGATGCAACGATACAAATTGCAGAAGTTCCAGATAGTAAAAATTTAGTTGACATCCTTGTAATAACAAAAGATGTGTATAGTGCAGGTTTTCATGTTGATTTATGGGATTACAGATCCGGATCTATTGAAGTATACGAAAACAACCTTGTTGGAATTGGACACAAAATTCAGGGCCGTTGGCTTATTAATACCTCCGAAGCCCCACCAATGGGTTATGACTTTAATTACAAAATAAATAATCTTGGAAATACTTTTATAAAATCAGAAATCCAATATTATAAAGCGTTTAGTACTGAAAAAATTGAAATAAAAGCCAACAGGCCTTTTTTCTCGTATAATACCAAATGGGCTGGACATATTACCGTTTCACAAACATCTACCCTTAGTGATATCAAAAAATTTGATACTACATTAACCAATGTTCGTTTAAATTATTCAACTCAAGATCTATGGATTGCCAGATCGTTTTTAGTAAAAACTCAAAATATTAAATATGCAAACAGAACAAGGTTAGTTCTTGGAGCAAGGTACATTAATAACAAGTTTTACAAAGGGCCCGAAGTAAACGAACGTTATAACTTTGATTTTCACGATAATCAAATATTTATAGGAAGTATTGCTTTTTCAAGACAAAAATTTTATACTTCAAATTTGATTTATGCTTTTGGTAAAACAGAAGATATTCCTGTTGGCTTATTAACGCAAATTGACTTAGGATTTGAAAAAGATGAATTTTTTAATCGTCCCTATGCCGGGTTTATTTTTGCTAAGGGCCTTTACTATCCTAAAATTGGATACCTTAATTTTAAAACAGAACTGGGAGGATTATATTACGAAGATAAAATTGAACAGGGTGTCGTAAAATTTAATGCAAAAACCATCAGTAATATTCACTATCTGAAACATCTCAAATGGAGAAGCTTTTTTAATATAAATTATACACGGGGGATAAATCGTTTTCCCGACGAAAAAATTTATTTTAATGAAAATAATGATATTTGGGGTTTTAAAACAGATGAACTGTATGGATTAAGAAGACTATCATTTAATTCAGAGCTGGTAGCATTTACCAATCTTTATCTGTACAATTTTAGATTTGTATTTTTTGGATTTGGAGATATTGGATTTATCGGCCCCGAAAATCAATCGGTATTTAGGAACAATTTATACTCAGGAGTTGGTTTAGGTGTAAGAGTTAGAAATGAAAACCTTGTATTTAAAACATTCCAGATAAAATTTGCCTTTTACCCTTCAGTACCTTCAGACATAAACCCGTTTTATCTACTGGTATCCGGAGAATCTTATTTAAAACACCACTATTATACTCCACAAGCACCCACAACTATCGATTTTAAATAAATGCTGAAATTCTATCTAATTTTTTGAACAAACCTCTTTTACACTTGTTTTTTGTTTACACATTCATTTTAATTGTTGAATACAAAAAAAAACAAACAACTATGTCAGTATTAGTAGGAAAAAAAGCACCATGGTTTAAAACCGAAGCTGTTATTAATGGCAGCGAAATTATAGAAAACTTTTCGTTAGAACAATATCTGGGTAAAAAGTATGTAGTATTTTTCTTTTACCCTGCAGATTTTACATTTGTTTGCCCGACAGAAATCCTTGCTTTCCAGGAAAGAATGCAAGAGTTTGAAGAGCGTGGTGTAGCTCTTGTAGGATGTTCTGTTGACTCTGCATTTTCGCACTGGAAATGGTTGCAAACAGAACAAAAAGATGGAGGTATAAAAGGAGTAAAATATCCATTGGTAGCAGACCTTTCAAAAACCATATCGGAAAATTATGATGTGCTTGCCGGACATTACGACTTAAACGACGAAGGCGAAAGTACATTCCATGGAATTCCACAATCGTACAGAGGCTTATTTTTGATTGATAAAGAAGGATTTGTACGACACCAGTTAATAAATGATATGCCATTGGGCAGAAGTGTTGACGAAACAATACGAATGGTTGATGCGCTTCAGTATTTCGAGGAAAATGGAGAGGTATGCCCTGCCAACTGGAAAAAAGGCGATAAAGCTTTAACACCAACACAAAAAGGAATTTCTGATTACTTAAGCAATTAATTATTTTGTATATAATTTTTGTAAAAGCGCCTTCGATCAGGGCGCTTTTCTTATTTTTGTTTTATGGTTCCAAAATTTCAAATACATATAAAAAATATTAAATCATTTAAACAGAAATTAATACTGTGGGCAAACCATTTCGACCCCTTTGTATTTTTAGATAGTTGCGAATATAATCTTAATCAATTATCCGGCAAAACCTATTATGAGTATGATTTTATGGCAGCTGTAAAGGCAAAGCAATTTTGCTGCTCGTCAAAAAAAGAAAAGTTTGAACAACTGAATAAATTTGTCCAGATAAATAATCAATGGATATTCGGTTATTTTTCGTACGATTTGAAAAATGAAATTGAACAACTGGATTCAAAAAATATAGATAATGTTCAATTTCCCGATTTCCAGTTTTTTATTCCCGAACTGGTATTTACATCAAAAAATAACGAACTTTTTATTTATGATCAAAATCAAGAATATACAACTGAAGCAATACAGCAAATAGTTCAGCAAATTAATACTATTGATTTACAATCGTTAAACAAAACAACACGAAATATTAAAATTTTACCACAATTTACAAAAGACGAGTATCTTGAAACAGTTGTTCATCTCAAAAATCATATTCAACGAGGCGATATTTACGAAATCAATTTTTGCCAGGAATTTTTTAGCAACTCTGTCATTGACCCTTTAAATACCTGGATCAAATTAAAAAAGGCCTCTCCTACTCCTTTTTCGTGTTTTTATAAAACCGGAAATCATTTTCTCCTTTCGGCAAGCCCTGAACGTTTTTTAAAAAAAACAGGAAATAAAATCATTTCTCAACCTATTAAGGGTACAATAAGAAGAGGAAAAACAGAACAAGAGGATAACCTTTTAAAAAATAAACTTTTTAACGATCCGAAGGAAAGAGCAGAAAATGTAATGATTGTTGACCTGGTTAGAAATGATTTATCGCGCACAGCAAAAAAAGGAACGGTTAAAGTAGAAGAATTGTACGGAATTTACTCCTTTAAACAAGTACATCAAATGATATCAACTGTTGTTTCAGAAGTTGAAACAAATGTTTCGATTATTGATATCATTAAATATGCTTTTCCTATGGGTTCTATGACAGGTGCTCCTAAAATTAGAGCCATGGAATTAATTGAAAAATATGAAAAATCAAAACGTGGTTTATATTCCGGTTCGGTAGGTTATATTACACCCAATAAAAATTTTGACTTTAATGTAGTTATTCGCAGTATTTTATACAACCAATTAAAAAATTATGTATCTTTTACGGTTGGTGGAGCCATTACCAGCTTATCGGTGCCGGAAAATGAATACGAGGAGTGTATGGTTAAAGCTCAAGCCATATTTAATGTTTTAAATAAAAATGCTGATGATTGATGATTTTCAAAAATATATTACAATCAATAATCTTTGCTTAAAAGACGATACGCTACTACTTGGTGTTAGTGGGGGTATTGATTCTGTTGTAATGATGCACCTTTTCCGGATGTCGGGATACAACATTGCTCTGGCACATTGTAATTTTCAATTACGTGGCCAGGAATCGGACAATGATGAAGATTTTGTTAAAGCACTTGCCGAAAATTATCAACTCCCAATTCATACCATACGTTTTAATACCCATGAAATAGCCGAAAAAGAAGGTATTTCGATACAAATGGCTGCTCGAGATTTGCGATACGAATGGTTTGAGGAGTTAAGGGTAAAACATCATTACAACTATATTGCCATTGCCCATAACAAAAACGATTTGGCAGAAACATTTTTAATTAACCTGGCTCGTGGCACCGGAATTAAAGGGCTTACAGGAATTAAAGAAAAATCAGGAGCCATTATTCGCCCGCTGCTTTTTGCATCCCGAAAATTGATTGATGATTTTTGCAAGTCTAATAATTTTGAATACCGTGAGGACTCATCCAATGAAACAACAAAATACAGCCGTAACCTTATCCGACACGAAATTATTCCTGCTTTCGAAACTATTAATCCATCGTTTATTGATACCATAGCCGAAAATATCAGTAAATTAAAGAATACAGAGAAAATCTATTACAATACCATAAAAAAAGTACTTACAGAAATTGCCGATGAACAGGATAAAAAAACGTATTTCGAGATTGATAAAATCAAAAAACTGGAACCTGTAGAAACCTATCTATTCGAATTTCTATCTCCTTATGGATTTTCGATTACTCAAATTAATGATATCATTACCTCGTTTGACGGAATTTCGGGTAAACAGTTCTTCTCACCTACTCATCGACTTATAAAAGACCGAATCAACCTTATATTGGAAGAAATTTCGTTAGCACAGCCCAAACCCTTTTTTATTGAAGAATCAACAAAACAAACAGCATATCCTATACAACTAAATCTTGAGAAAATTGAAAAAACTGAAGATTTTCAAATCAATACACAAAAAAATATTGCGCAGCTGGATTTCCATAAGCTTGAATTTCCATTAACCATCCGTAAATGGAATAAAGGTGATTACTTTATGCCATTAGGCATGCAAAACCTGAAAAAATTAAGTGATTTTTTTATTGATCAAAAAATTCCGATTCCTGAAAAAGAAAAAGTATGGATTCTTGAAAGCGGAAACAAAATTGCCTGGATTGTTGGATTACGCATTGATGAGCGGTTTAAAATTACCGAAAATACTACACAAATTTTTCAGCTCAAAATCAACGATGCGTAGAAATATAAAACCTGCC
>JAXHVS010000098.1:0-8135 GCA_034189025.1 Bacteroidota bacterium | reverse complement strand
TTTTTGGCGATCTAAGATGTTTCGGCCATCGAAAACAAAGGCGGGTTTCATCATGTTGTTGTAAATTCTTTGCCAGTCGTAATCCTTAAACTCATCCCACTCGGTTAAAACAGCCACTGCATGTGCATCCTTACAGGCCTCATACGGATCGGTTTGTGGTTTGAGCTGCTCACGGTTTGCTTTTTCGGTTCGTGTGTTCAGATAATCCACATCGGCAAACATCTGCTCATGCTTTACTTTAGGATCATAAACATAGATATCTGCCAAATCTTCCATCAGAATATCGGCCACATACATGGCTGCCGTTTCGCGTGTATCGTTAGTATCTTTTTTAAAGGCCCATCCGAGGAAAGCAATTTTTTTGCCCGATACGGTATTATATAATGTTTTTATAATATTATCGGCAAAACGTCGTTTCTGGTAGTCGTTCATTTTAATTACCTGTTCCCAGTAGTCGGCTACCTCTTCTAAACCCTGGCTGCGACAAATATAAACAAGGTTTAAAATATCTTTTTGAAAGCATGATCCGCCAAATCCAACAGATGTTTTAAGAAATTTGGAGCCTATACGGCTATCGGAACCAATAGCCCGTGCTACCTCGTCTATATTGGCTTCAGTTTTTTCGCATAGCGCTGACAACGAGTTGATGGATGATACGCGTTGAGCTAAAAAAGCATTAGCTGTAAGTTTCGATAACTCAGATGACCATACATTGGTTTTCAAAATACGGTCTTCGGGCATCCAATGGGCATAAACCCACGCTAAAGTATCTATCGCTTCTTTTCCTTCCGTGGTTTGATCACCACCAATTAAAACACGGTCGCCGTGTAACAGGTCGTTTATAGCTGTTCCCTCGGCTAAAAATTCAGGATTCGACAGAATTTGAAACTTTACGTGATTTCCTGTATTGTCCAATATTGAACGTATCGCTTCGGCAGTTCGTACAGGTAATGTAGACTTCTCAACCACGATTTTATCATCTTGTGCAACGGCAGCAATTTGCCGAGCACATAACTCCACATATTTTAAATCGGCAGCCATCCCTTTTCCTTTACCATACGTTTTTGTTGGGGTATTTACCGAAATAAATATCATCTCCGCTTTATCGATATTTTTTTCAATTTCGGTAGAAAAGAAAAGATTACGGCCACGGGCTTCGGCAACTACTTCTTTAAGGCCTGGTTCGTATATGGGTAAATTATCTAAATTCTCATCGTTCCAGTCGACAATTCGTTGTTCGTTAATATCCACAACATTCACTTTAATTTCAGGGCATTGCTGAGCAATTACAGCCATTGTAGGGCCACCAACATAACCGGCGCCTATACAACAAATAGTTTTAATTTTTTTCATTTTTTATTTTTTTTGAAACTCGAAACTCGAAACTTGAAATTTGAAACTTGAAATTTGAAACTCGATAAAAATTTCTATTAACTATATTTTATTGGACGATTCCATGTTCACCGACGATGGAATATTCTTACAAACTCCAGTAATTCAATTTCTTAATTTTATTTCGATAAATTCCTTTAATATCTACAAACAAAGCGTTTTCTGAGGTAATAGATTCAAAATAAGCTTCTTCTAAATCTTTGTACTTATCATGACTTACAGCAGTTACGACAACATCATAATCATTTCGTATGTCTGTAGCCAGATGGAAATGATACTCCTCTTCAACTTCTTCGGGATCAGCATACGGATCCACCACATCTACACTTACACCATAGGATAAAAGCTCCCGGTAAACATCCACTACTTTCGAATTACGAATATCGCTTACATCTTCTTTAAAAGTAATACCCATAATAAGCACTTTCGAAGATTGGATATTTTTCTCGGCTTTTACCAATCTTTTTACAATCTGCTTGGCCACATATCCTCCCATCGAATCGTTAATAAAACGGCCTGAGTTAATCATCTGGGCATGATACCCTAATTGCTTGGCTTTATGGGTTAAATAGTAAGGGTCTACACCAATACAATGGCCTCCTACTAAACCAGGAAAGAATTTCAAAAAATTCCACTTGGTTCCAGCTGCTTCTAAAACCTCAAAAGTATTAATATTCATACGGTTAAAAATGATTGAAAGTTCGTTCATAAACGCGATATTAATATCCCGTTGTGTATTTTCAATAATTTTTGAAGCTTCGGCCACTTTTATTGAACTAGCTCTGTGTACACCTGCTTTTATGACCAATTCATATACCTTTGCAATATTTTCAGCCGACTCTTCGTCGCAACCTGAAGTAACTTTAACGATAGAAGTCAGTGTATTCACTTTATCTCCCGGATTAATCCGTTCGGGAGAGAAACCTACTTTAAACTGATCAATATATTTTAATCCTGATTCTTTTTCTAATACAGGAACACAATCTTCTTCCGTTGCACCGGGATATACGGTTGATTCATACACTACATAATCGCCTTCTTTTAATGCTTTACCAACTGTTTCGGATGCTTTTAAAACAGGCATTAAATCCGGTAAATTGTGCTCGTCAATTGGTGTTGGAACAGCAATAATAAAAAAATTAGCATTCTTTAAATCTTGGGGGTTAGCAGTAAAATGGATATCGCAACCTTCGAATGCTTCTTTGGGAAGCTCTCTGCTGGGGTCAATACCTTTTTTCATCATCTCCACCCGTTCGGGTTTTATGTCGAATCCAATAACAGGAAGTTTTTTTGCAAATTCTAATGCAATAGGCAATCCAACATATCCTAATCCTATCACAGCTAATTTTGCATCTTTTTGGATTAATTTATTGTACATAGTTATCTAATAAGTTAATTATTCATTTAAATGGATCAAATTTATTTATCTTCTATATATAGCTCCGCTTCTTGAGTCACATATTTAAACTCAAAAAGATGGACAAAAATAGTACTTTTATAAGGCTCAGGCAAATTATAATCCGTGCGATTTATCGTACCATTAAACAAAGTTTACACAAAGTATAAAATCTGTAGCGAAGATACTATTTTTCGGTAGTTGTTGGTAAACGATTTGAATTTTTTCTAATATGGTTTATCCTAATGTCGAACCTACGGTTTTTGATATATTGCAATGCAAAAAGGCTACAGCAATAACTTGGATTACCGGCTTCCATCCGGGAATTGTATGAAAATAAACTGGCAAGGATGCCGGTAATCCTCTATTACTAAAAAATCATAAATCAGACTGATTCAGCTGATAAAATTTATACGCTGTGATTAAGGAAACAACACCATAAAAAAGAGCAACAAAACCAATAATATTAATAATCACAACCGCTCCCTGAAAGGGGACAAATAGAAACAGCAAACCAAAAATGATTAAAATAACATTACGCAACAAACTAAGCCAAAAGTAGTACGGCCTGATTTTAAGAATAAAATTCAGGTTAATAATCCCCATAACTAAGGCAATAATTCCTAAAATAATTACAAAAAGGTTAACTACAAAGGAAGGAAAAATTAAAAACAGCAGTCCGATAATGCTATTCAAAATCCCTTCGTAAAACCAAAAATCGCTTCTATTATTAACACCCCTTTTGTTTAGTATAATTAAAAATATTCCGGCTATTAAAAACAGAATACCAATAAATTGAACAATTGTTTTTAGGGTCAATTCGGGGTTGATAAGTGCGATCAACCCTAAAACAATCATAATAATACCTTGAGAACCAAGAAACCAGGGATTTGTAAATCGTAAATTATTCATTTTTTTACAATGTTTAAATTATACAACTAATATACAGTAATTGTTATGGCTTCAGCTAGTGATTGAAAAATAATATCGGAATTTAAATGATATTGCAATAAATCCTGATGTCCGTTATTTACTAACAAATAATCGCACCCAATCGCTTTTGCAACTTCGTAATCATGATAGGTGTCGCCAATTAATAAACTATCTTCAGAGGGGATGTTTGTTTCATGTAAATAACGAATAGCATTATCCAGTTTACTTTTGGCATAAATATTATTTAATCCGATTAATTCATCGAAATAAATATCTAACTGATATTGACGAATTTGTTTTTCTAATACTTTTTGTTCCGATGCAGAAAGAATAACTTGTTGAAATCCTTCATTTTTTAACTGCTCTAGTGCATTTAATACTCCCTGTTGTAAGGGTGCATCTATTGAATATTCTTTATATAAATCAATATATTCTACCGAAAGCTGTTCAAATGATTCTTGCAAAAAATCAAATCCAATGTTTTTGTAATAATCCCGAACAGGAAAAGTAAATAACTTTCTATATGTTTTTTTATCCAGCAATGTCATATTTCTTCGTTCAAGCATTACATTCATCGAATTGATACATGCATCAATATCGTTTAGTAATGTTCCGTTCCAATCATAAATAATTAGCTTTTTATTTTTCATATTAAAACCTATTGTCGGATTTTTTATATTTCATTTTATCGGATAGTCCTTCCAGCCAGCCCAACTTATCGACTTTAGGGCAATCCACATCCGTAATAAACGGTTTAATATCTAACACTGGAGTATCATTTAAAATATCGATATCTTGAACAAATAAAATATTATTTTCAATTTTATTTAATCGAACAACAGAAAACCCAATAGGATTAGGCCTCTTCGGAGCTCGTGTAGCAAAAACACCACGAAGCTTGTCATCCATAAAGGGAATAACCTTCAGTTTATATTTCTTGGTTTGATGAAAATGATATAATACTATAATATGAGAAAAGCCATCTAAATCTTCAAGGCCCTCTGCATATTGGTCTAAAATTTCAATTCTTCCTTCTACTTCTTTTCCTCCCGAAGGCTGTATAGGCATTTCTTCGATAGTTTTAAACGGAGTTTTTATTACTCCTATAGCTTTAAAATTAAGTAATTTCATTATTTGATTATTCTTTACAAAGGTAAAAATAACCTTTTTAGTTTGAAAAAAATACTAAATATACTGAACCTTTTTCCTTTAAGCTAAATATTATTTCATTCCTGTTTTTTTTGTAATTTTCGAATTTAAAAAGTTCAACACAATGAAAAAACGATCTCTTTTATTTTTAATAACGGGACTAATTTTCTCGCAAATTATAATTATCCGCTTTAACCTTAACAATGGTTTTGAATTCCATAATTTTTGGATTAAAATTTTACCTTTAGCTGATTATGCAGGAAAATCATCACCAGAGCTTTATTTAACATCCACCATTTTAGGCTATATTGCTTTTATAATTTTTGGTGTTGTGAATACTAATAAACACAAATACCCTGAAATTTTTAAATCGGCATTAATGTTTACTGCCATTGCAGTTGTTGTAACTTTTTTCGAGTTCACTAGTATTCTGGAAGACTTAAACGATACTTTTCAGGGTAAACATTTTAGAATTGGATGGCTTCTCTTTATAGTAGGTTTATGGATTTTTTGGAAAAGATATTTGACAAAAAAATAAACATGGATTTGTAACCAAAGAAAACCTGTAAAAAGCAGGTTTCCAGGGAGACGAAATTATTCCCATGCCTTTCATTGTTTGGGCTGTTTTAAAACCAGTAAACTAAAAAAACGATGCCTGTACCTCAAGAATATGTTTCATCTTTAGAAGCAACATAGCTAACCTGGATTGCCCAATACCACCGCCAACTGACAAGGGAAGCTGGCCGGCAATTAACTTAGAATGGAAAGTTAAATTTTTCCTGTATTCTGTATTTGTATATTTTAACTGATATAATAAAGCTGATTTATCAACTCTTATCCCCATAGATGATATTTCAAAGGCAGATTCCAAAACCGGATTCCAAACAATTATATCACCGTTCAGGCCCCGGTAATTATCTATTGTAACAGTCGACCAGTCATCATAATCAGGGGCACGTAAATCGTGAGGAATACCATCAAAAAGTTCATGCCCTATTCCAATAATAAAAACGGCTCCATGATCTCTGGCCACTACTTTCTCTCGTTCTCTGGGAATAAGCTTTGGATAACGATATTGTAATTCTTCGGAATGAATAAATGTAATTTTTTCAGGCAAAAAAATTTCTAAAAATGGAAAAAGTGAAGCCAAATGTTTCTCGGTTTCTTTTATAGAGCGATAAATATTTTGTACAACTGATTTTAAGTAAGATATTGTTCTGTCTTTTTCTGTAATTCTTTTTTCCCAATCCCACTGGTCAACTAAAAGCGAGTGTATCGGGGTAATAATTTCCTCAGGACGTAAAGCTTTCATATCTGTTACAATCCCATCTCCCACAGGCATTTCCAAATCGGCCAGTTTTAACCTTTTCCATTTAGCCAATGACTGAACGATTTCCAGATTATAACCGGGAAACGATTTAGCAATGAAACGCACAGGTTTTTCAACTCCATTTAAATCATCATTTATTCCGGTTCCAGACTTTAGAATCAATGGTGCACTTACTTCCATTAATTGTAGATTTTCACAAAGGCTTTTCTTAAAAAAATCCTTTAATTCGAATAACGCTTTTTCGATTTCGATTTTGTACGTAAATAATTTTTGGGTTTTAGTTGTAGTTAACATTTTAATTTATTTTAAGGGTTTAACAATCTAAACAAAAAACCCTTCTACTGATGTTACAGAGAAGGGTTTATAAGGATATAACAAAGCATTACCTTCTCTGTGGAGGAGGACGGTTATTAATATTATTGATAATTATAAAATTCATTTTCATTTAAAATAAAAAACCTTCCGGATTAGGGAAGGTTATAGTTAAACGTTAATATTTTTGTTTTTACAATAACCTTCCTGGCGAGAAATTAATATTTACCGCATTATTCGAAAAGTTAATGTTTTTAAATTGTTCCATCAAAGTATTAAGAGTTTATTAAACAAATTTAAAGTATCTATTTAAAAAATCAAATTTTTGATTAAAAGATTCATTAATTCTAATTTGACAGATTAAAACCAGAATTGATTTTTCGCTTTTTTTGCCACGACCCTAAAGGAAGAAAGTCGAAAAATCAACCCGTTCCTTTTAGGGTATAGGGCAAATCGGGTTGATTTTGAGAATTATTTTAAATATGTCAAAGTAGCATTAATAAGATCGAAAAAAACACATATATTAAAAAAAATAATAAACCCTTATCATCAATGCATTGAAAAAAATAATAAAAAATGTAAGAATTATCTGTAACGTAAAACTAATATAATCGTCAAATTACTTTAATGTTTTATCGAAAAAGAATATTAATACAGAATTTATTTTTAATTTCATCAAAAATTTTTTAGAGACAGAAAGGGATGCAAATAAAAAGATTGAGAATTTAGATAAAGTATACAAAAACGGAAAACGAGCACTATCGAATATAAACCTCGAAATTGAAAATGGAATGTTTGGTTTGCTTGGTCCCAATGGAGCCGGCAAATCTAGCTTAATGCGTATCCCTGTTACCTTAATGAAGCCAACCAATGGCAAAGTAAGCATTAATGGCTACGATTTAATGAAAAACCGTGCTGAGATAAGAAAAATGTTAGGATACTTACCTCAGGATTTCAGGTTTTTTACCAAATTAAAAACTTGGGAATTTTTAGATTATGCTGCCGGGTTATCAGGAATAACCAATAAAAAACAACGTTCCGAAAAAGTCGACGAATGGCTTGAAAAGGTTGGGTTATTTGATGTTAGGGACAGAAAAGCAAACAAATTATCGGGTGGGATGAAACGCCGGCTGGGAATTGCACAAGCACTTATTGGCGAGCCTAATATAAATTGTATCACTTAACCTATTGTGAATTTATGTAAGATAATATTTCAAATAAGGAGATTGATTTTTTATCTTTAAACTTTAATCTTTTGAAAGATTTTAACGTCCAATTAATTAATAACTCAAAACATAATAACATGCAAAAAAACAAACTAATTATCACTCTAACGATTTTAATTATTTTTAGCTTTTCATTAATGACAAAAGCTGAAAACGATGTTCGACTATTACGTTTTCCGGATATCAATAATGATATCATAGCATTCGTTTATGCCGGCGATATCTGGACAGTAGAAGCCAATGGCGGCGATGCCAAACGGCTAACATCTCACAAAGGGATGGAATTATTCCCCAAAATTTCACCCAACGGGCAATGGATTGCTTTTTCTGCTGAATATTCGGGTAGCAGACAGGTATATATTATGCCCTCAGAGGGAGGAACACCTAAACAATTAAC
>JAXHVS010000097.1:47491-68325 GCA_034189025.1 Bacteroidota bacterium | reverse complement strand
TTGGCATATTCGGCACTTACAGCTGGAATGGCGGTGGTGTTAAATCATTGCATAAATTTTACGAAAAAATTCAATGGGAGTTGGTTTCAGACCCTGTAGATACTAAGGGAATTCCAGGAAATGAAGAATTTGAGCGTTGTACATCTATAGCCAAAGCAATGGCCGGAAAGTTAAAAAATAACTAATCGTAATTCAAAAATTTTTTTGTTATGGAATTTAACATAAAACCAGGCATCTCTTTTACCACAACTCAGGTTGTTGTTTACGAAGATACTGCGGCAAAATATGGTTCCGGACTGGTTGAAGTTTTTGCCACACCCGCCATGATTGCTTTAATGGAAAATGCGGCACTTAAAGCCGTATATACACATTTACCTGAAGGTTATAATACCGTTGGATTTGAAGTAAATGTGCGACATCTCAAGCCAACTCCTATTGGAATGAAAGTTGAATGTACGGCAACGCTTAAAGAGGTTGATGATAAAAAATTAATATTTCATGTTGTGGCTAACGACGAAGAAGGAAAAATAGGCGAAGGAATACATACTCGTTACATCATCAACACCAAAAAATTTATGGATCAATATAAACCCGAAAATTAGATAAACTATGAAAAAATTGAAATTATTCCTTACAATTGTTTTTATTGCTGTAGCAAATATAAGTATAGCACAAACGTTAATAAAATTGCCAGAACCTGATAAAGCAGGAGGGATGCCCTTAATGCAAGCAATTAACGAACGGCACTCAGCCCGTAATTTTGTGGATAAAGCATTAACCGAACAACAGTTATCGGAACTGTTATGGGCTGCTTATGGCTTAAACCGTCCCGAATCGGGTAAACATACGATTCCTACTTCAAGAAACCGTCAGGATATTGAGGTATACATTACTACCCAAGATGGTGTTTTTAAATATTTGCCCGAAGAGCATGCTTTATTGCAGATTTCTGCTGAAGATAAGCGTGAAGTATCCGGAATGCAGGATTTTGTTAAAGATGCTGCCGTTAATTTAATTTATGTTTCCGATTTTGATAAACTGGGTAATAGTTCTGAGAATGTTAAAACCATGACCGCAGCAACCCATTGTGGGTTTATCGGACAAAATGTTTATCTCTACTGTGCCTCGGAAGGGTTGATATCTGTATTCCGCGCAATGATTGATAAAGAAAAAGCTGCTGAATTATTGCAACTGGAAAGCAATAAACATGTTATTTATAGCCAGTCTGTAGGATATGCCGAAAAATAATTTAAAAAAACAAAGTAAAGATAGCCGTACATAAAAATTATATTACGTACGGCTATTAATTTATAAAAAAATGCTATGCAATATAATTTTGATAAAATAATTAACAGAGATAATACTTCATCGGTTAAATTTGATTTACGAGAAAAGGTGTTTGGCAAACAAGATGTCATTCCTATGTGGGTTGCCGATATGGATTTTGAAACTCCTGACTTTATTATCCATGCCCTGAAAAAGCGTTTAGAACATCCCATTTTAGGATATAGTTACCGGCCCGATTCATATTTTCATTCAATCATCAATTGGGTAAAACGCAGACATCAATGGGATATTGAAAAAGAATGGATTTCGTTTAGCCCGGGAATTGTTCCGGCAATTAATATGGCTATTATGGCTTATACGAAACCTGGAGATAAAATTTTAGTTCAACCACCAGTTTATCATCCTTTCTTTTCGGCCATAAAAAATAATAACCGAATTCAGGTCGATAACCCATTAAAATTACAAAATGGCCGATATTTTATTGATTTTAAAGATTTAAAAGCCAAGCTAAAGGATGCAAAAATGATTCTGTTATCTAATCCTCACAACCCGGGAGGAGCAGTTTGGACTAAAGAAGAACTGCAAACAATAGGTGAACTATGCGTGGAGAATGATGTGTTGATTATGGCCGACGAAATTCATGCCGACATAGTATTTAAACCTGCTCAATATGTACCCATGGCTTCTGTTTCGCCAGAAATTGCCGATCAAACAGTAACTTTTATTGCTCCATCCAAAACCTTTAACATGGCTGGCCTGGCAACTTCATCAGTAATAACATCCAACAAAATACTGAAAGAAAAATTTGACCAGGTATTGGAGACCATTCACATTGGCATGGGTAATATTTTTGGAACGGTAGCAACAGAAGCAGCTTATAATCTTGGTGATCAATGGCTCAACGAGTTGCTCGAGTATCTTTCACAAAACATGGATTATGTAGAACAATTTATTACTAAATATATACCGCAAATAAAAGTTATACGGCCAGAAGGGACCTATCTGATGTGGCTCGATTGTTCGGGTTTAAATCTTAAAAACAAGGATTTAAAAGATTTCATGATTCATGATGCAAGGCTGGGTTTTAATGATGGCAGAATGTTCGGAACAGGAGGGGAAGGATTTATGCGGATGAATGTGGCTTGTCCGAGAATTACTATCGAACAGGCATTGATAAAATTAAAAGAAGCAGTTAAAAAAATATAATATTATGTCCGAAAAAAGTTTTAATTCCAACCGACGATGGTTTAACCATTTCGAAAAATGGCATTAAGCAAGCAATGTATTATTTATTGTATAATGTTAGTAACAGAAGTTATCAATTAGCCGGAAAAATTAAAACTTTAGCGTTTTACAATAAAAAAATTTTAGCAATCTTTTAAAAGATGAAAGAATTGATACCATATTGACTTTTTTAGCTATTGATTTTAAAATATCTTGTGAATATAAAATAATAAAAGAAGAGGATACAGTTACCATCTTAAATCAGTTAATTAACGAAATCGATAAAAAAAGAGCTAATAATCATAATTAGCTCTTTTTATAAATTTTTAAAAATATTAACGTTTATTTATTCTTTTTAGGCTTCTTTTCATCATTATCATTTTCCTCATCTTCGTCTTCGTCAAGTGCTGAAATTAAATTACCCGAAAGATTTCCTCCAAGCTTTTTAATCACTTTTTCTTGCTGTTTTTTAAATTCATCATATTCTTTAACTTTCTGCTCCAGCTCAGATTCACGTCGTGCTGATTCTTCCTGGGTTGCCTGTAATTCCTCCATATTTTGACGCATCTCCTCTTCCTGGGCTTTCATTTCTTCGGCTTGTTGCTGTGTTTTTTCTAATAACTCGGCTGTACGGATATTAATTTTTGCTGAAGAGTAAGTAGAAGCAATACTTTCACCAATTTTTTCGACAAATTCAATCTGGTATTTTTCAAAAGGTTTGAATGAAGCCATTTCTATGGCGCCATATACTTCCTCGTTAAGTTTCAAGGGAACAATGAGTAAACTCCGCGGATTTTCATTTCCTAATCCTGAAGTAATTGAAATATAATCATTTGGAATGTCGGTCATATAAATCGTTTCACTTTCCTGAATAGCTCTCCCAATAAGTCCTACGCCAGGCTCAATCCGTTTTTCCAAAAACTTTTTTCGGTTGTAAGCATATGCTGAAATCATCTCAATATAAGGATTATCGGGATCATCATCATTTAAAATAAATAGTCCGCCCTGGTTTGCATCACAATATTTTACCAAATTACTAATGATATCGTAGGATAACTTAGTTAAATCATCATTATTTTGCCTAAGAATCTCACTAAATTTAGCCACTCCTTGCGATGCCCAGTTTCTTTGTTCATCTTCTTTTTTACGTTTTTTCTCTTCTTCGATAGCATGTTTCAGATTGGTTCGCATATCTAATAATGCATTTCCAAGATCATCTTCATCACTCAATGGGACATAAGGGCTATCGAAGTTGTGTTTGCCAATTTCCAAAGCAAATTCAGTGGTTTCTTTTAATCCACGAATCAAATTATTAAGAGCTCCTGCCATTTCACCAATTTCATCGTTAGTTTCCTTAATTTGCTTTTTAGGCATTATGCCTTTACCCATTTCCAGTAAAATTCCTTTAACTTTTCGTATGGGTGTAATAATTACTCTGGAAAGATAGAATGCAATAGAAATGGCAATAATAACTAAAATAATTCCAGCGATGATAATGAAATTTTCAAGTCGGCTAAAAGAGTCTGCCATTTCATTCCGGGATTCAATAACCTTTTGATCTAACTGTTTCGATAATTGGTTCAATTTTTCGATTATCTCGTCGCTTAAAGTTATTAATTCACCATCTTCTTCTACCAATGGATATATTTCAAACATCAAAACAAATGCATCATCATAACTTTCAAAAGTTGATAAGCTATTCATTACTTTTTGATGTAAAGGAAAAAGTGTATCTTGAATCGTAGTATAAATTTCATTATATCTTTCTTGTTTATCTTCTTCCCATTGGCCTGATAGTTTCTCAATTTCTTTGTGTATTTCCGGGAAATTTTTCTGGTGTAAATCTTTTAATCGTATTTTATCAGGAGTATCTTGTTTTTTATCGATGTAAACCCAATTTTTAATTAACATCTTCGATGATATCATTAAATTGGATAGTTCCCTGATTAATTCTGAGGATGGGGTATAAACATTAGAAATTTTTTCGTTCGTTTTAATGCTTTTTTTTAAAGTGGAGTTAATTAAATAAATATTAGCTAATATAGCCAGGGTGACAATTCCAAATCCCAGAATTAATTTCTTCGCAATAGTAAATCTAAATTTCATAATTAATGTACATCTATTTTTGAATGCAAATATAGCTTATTTAAAGCGTTTCTAATATAGTAATTAATTTTATATTGGTTTTAAAATTTTATAATTAATTTAAAAAGTTTTTAATATAAATGCTGTATATCAATTTGTTATAGAAATTAATTATGGGTGATAAATATCATGAGGATATCGTATATCTTCTAAAAAAAGCCCATGGGCTGGTACAGAAGTGCCTGCATCCGCTCTATTTTTATTTTCAACGATTTGTTTAAAATCATCTAAAGTTAATTTTTCTTTTCCTACATCTATTAATGTCCCTACTATAGCACGAACCATATTACGTAAAAACCGATCAGCTTTAATGGTAAAAATTAGTCGATAATCATCTTTAGACCATCTTGCTTCAGAAACATTACAGATGTTGGTTTTTACATCGGTATTAATTTTGCTAAAGCTAGTAAAATCATCGTAATGTAATAATAGTCGGGCAGCTTTATTCATCAATTCAACATTCAAGTCAAGGGGTAAATACCATGAGGTATCATTAATAAATACATCTTTTCTTTGATGAAGATAATATCTGTAAGTTCTTTCGTTAGCATTAAATCGTGCGTGTGCTTCATTATTCACTTGCACAATTCTGAAAAGTGCTATATCATTGGGCAAAAAATTGTTTAATTTAAATATAAGTTTTAAATCTTTATCTAAACCTACATGCTTACTATCAAAATGGGCTACAAAAAAACTGGCATGGACTCCGCTATCTGTTCTTCCAGCTCCTGTAATTTCAATATCTTCTCGTAAAATGGTGGAAAAAGCTTTGGTTACTATCTCTTGCACGGTTGATGCATTGGGTTGAATTTGCCAACCATGATAATTCGTTCCTTTATAACTTAATTGTACAAAATATCTTTCTTTCACTTTTTTTATCGGTCTAGAAAACATCTTTTATGGTAAAAGAGTTATTATTAATTGTAAAAGTATCCCCGGGTTTTAAATCTTTCATGGCATTAAAAACCGGAACTTGCGTTGAAATAGCATAAACATTTTCATTGTCCACTGTTATTTTTCCTAATGCAGCAGAAACAAACATTTTTTGTTTATCGGTTATAATAACAGCACCAAATTCTACTTTATCTGATATCCTTTCAGGATCAACCTTTTTGACCAGTTTAAGATCTTCTAAAAATTTCTCCATTTGTTTTACCTGAAGGTCTTTTTTCTTCATCATATCTTCTTTAAATGGATCAAACATATCATGGTCACCCTCGTAATCATTGGCTATTTGAATAATTTCCTGAATACGGTCTTTACTTGTTTTAATATTTTCTTCAAGAAGGTTAATGCAAGTTTTTATAATATTTTTCTTTACTGCTTTCTTTTCCATAGCTACAATCAGATTAAAATCAAATATACAAAATTAATGTTTGTTCCAAAATCTCAAATACCTTTTGTTAACTTAAAAAAAGAATAAACCTTATTTAAGATTTTTGGTCTAAAATATTAATAAATTAAAGAATTTAATTCTATAAGATTTTTATTAAATTGGTCAGCTAAAACTATAAAATTATTAAAAAATGAAGAAATTAGGTAATATTTCAATTGTTTTATTGTCATGTTTTATAATTAACACTTCTGTTGCTCAGGATAAAAGTGATTGGAAGGGTGGTTATCCCGAAGGATGCACATCTATAACGGTAGGGAAAGATGCTTCTGCCGATGGTTCAGTGATTACCTCTCATACCGATGACAGCCACAGAACTCGTTCATGGATGGAAATTCAACCGGCAAAAGATCATCAAACCGGCAATAAAGTGCCCATGTATAAACGAAGTGCCGATGATACCAAAGCTATGCCAGCATACAAACACGAGAAAATAGGTGAAATTCCACAAGTAGAACACACTTATCAATACATTAATTCTGCATATCCTTGTATGAACGAAAAACAACTTGGAATAGGAGAATCTACTTTTGGTGGGAGAGAGGAACTTCAATCAGATGAAGGATTGATCGATTGCCAAAGACTTTGCCAGCTGATGGTTGAACGTTGTTCTACAGCTCGCCAGGCAATTCAAATGGCTGATGAATTAACTAAAAAATATGGTTGGAACGATTATGGCGAATGTTTAACCATTGCCGACCCTAACGAAGTATGGCATTTCGAAATTGTGGGCCCCGGAAAAGGAAAAGTAGGAGCCGTTTGGGCTGCTCAGCGTGTCCCTGATGATCATATATCTATGAATGTTAATGCAAGCACTATCAAAGAAATTGACCTTTCTGACCCTGATTACTTTATGGCTTCTGAAAATATTTATGATGTAGCTAAAGAAAATGCCTGGTGGAGCGAAGAAGAAACCTTTAAATTTTGTTATGTTTATGCACCAGAAAGTAGAAATGCTATTGGATCTCGTCGCAGAGAGTGGAGAATATTTGATCTTTTGGCACCTTCGTTAAATTTAGACCCCAATGCACAGGATTATCCCTTTTCGGTAAAACCCGACAAGAAAGTTACTTTAGAAGATTTAGTGATGGTATTTAAAGATTACTACGAAGGTACACCTTACGATATGACTCGAAATATTAAAGCTACCGATGAAAATGGGAAAACCATTATTTCGCCTTTGGCAAATCCTTTTATGCCTTACGATCAGTTGGAAATATCCAACGTAAGCGGTGGATGGTATAATGTTGATGAAGAAACAGGCGATATCAGCTTCCTGGGAGAACGTACGATTGCCCGTTGGTACACTATGTATGCAACCATTATTCAGTGTCGCAGCTGGCTACCCGACGAAATTGGCGGTGTGGTTTGGTTAGCTCAGGATAATGTTGCCACATCAATTTATGTTCCTGTTTATTGTAGTGTAACCGATTTACCACAATCATATAAAATACCTGGAAGGATAAATGGTTTTACTAGAGAATCGGCCTGGTGGGCATTTAACCGCATGGGAACAATAGCTGCACAACGATGGGGCGATATGCGGCACGATGTGGATGCTGTTTGGAACCCATTGCAAAAGGAAATTTTTGTAAATCAGCCAAAAATAGAAGCAGAAGCATTGGAATTATACAAGGAAAAAAATCCTAAAAAAACCATCAATTATTTAAATAAATATTCAAACGAATGGGCTGATAAAGTAGTTGAAGAAGCCTGGAAACTGGGTGATTTCCTCTGGACAAAATATGATGAAAAGTTTTAAATTGGCTAAAATAAATAATAAAAAGTATGACTAAAAATAAACACGGTTTTGCCAGTGATAATAATTCGGGAGTACATCCTGAAATAATGAAAGCTATGATTGAAGCCAATGAAGGGCATACCATTGCTTATGGAGATGACCCTTATACCCAACGGGCAAAAGAAAAATTTTACAAACATTTTGGTACTGATATTGATATTTATTTTGTATTTATAGGTACAGCAGCCAATGTATTGGGATTGAATGCAGCTACACGCTCATGGAATTCGGTAATTTGTGCCGAAACTGCACATATTAATGAAGATGAATGTGGCGCTCCAGAAAAATTCAATGGATTTAAGCTTTTAACGGTTGAAACACCTGACGGAAAACTTACAGTTGATGCTATTCATAAACATATGAATGGTTTTGATTTTGAACATCATTCGCAACCTAAAGTAATATCTATTACACAAGCTACCGAGTTAGGAACGGTTTATTCAGCCAAAGAAATTAAGAAGCTGGCAGATTATGCTCATCAAAATAATATGTATTTGCATATGGATGGAGCACGAATTGCCAATGCTGCAGTGAGTTTAAATTCAGAATTTAAAAAATTCACAAAAGATGCCGGAGTAGATATTTTATCTTTTGGAGGAACCAAAAATGGTATGATGTATGGCGAAGCAATAATTTTTCTAAATAAAACGCTTGGACAGGATTTTAAATATGTAAGAAAACAAGGAATGCAACTTGCATCTAAAATGCGTTTTATTTCTGCACAGTTCGAAAGATACCTGACAGATAATTTGTGGCATGACAATGCTAAACACGCTAACGAAATGGCTCAATTGTTAGCTTCTAAAGTAAAAGATATTCCACAAATTAAAATAACACAAAAAGTTGAAGCCAATGGAGTATTTGCAAGTATTCCAAAAGAAATAACCGAGGATTTAAAAAAGATATATTTCTTTTACGATTGGGATGAAACGAAAAACGAAGTACGTTGGATGTGCTCTTTTGATACAAAAGAAGAAGATATTTTAACGTTTGTAGAGTTAATAAAAAGTAAATCAAACAATTAGTAAAACGGGCATTCTTGCCCGTTTTATTATTACTGATAGAATATATAAAATTAAATCATTCTTCTAAAAGAAAATATTAACAAAAAAGCTGCTTTTATCAACTATTTTTTCTACGTAGAATAAAAACGAATACTTTTGCTGCTGAAATTAATTATTATAAAAATCATTAAATGAGCGGATTTTTCGGCAGTATCTCAAAATTAGATTGTGTATCCGATGTATTTTACGGAACAGATTATCATTCACACTTAGGCACAAAGCGTGCAGGTATGACTTTTTATTCACCAGATAAAGGATTCCAACGTTCAATTCATAGCCTGGAAGATGGATATTTTCGAAATAAATTCGAAAGTTATTTATCGAAATTTACCGGGAATTTAGGAATAGGAGTAATAAGCGATACCGAAGCACAACCTATTGTGGTTACTTCGCATTTAGGACAATTTGCCGTGGCAACTGTAAGTAAAATTATGAATATTGATGAGTTGGAAAAAGAGTATACAAATAACCACCGAACCTTTACCGAAAACAGCCAGGGATTTATAAATCCAACAGAAATTGTATCGATGTTAATTGCTGATGGTGACGATTTTGTTTCAGGGATTCAAAATGTTTACGATAAAATAAAAGGTTCGTGCTCCATGCTTATCTTGACTGAAAACAGTATCATTGCAGCACGTGACAAGCTGGGAAGAACTCCAATAATCATTGGAAAAAAGAAAGATGCCTATGCCGCCTCTTTTGAAACCTGTGCTTTTCCTAATTTGGGCTATGAAACCGATAAATTTGTCGGTCCTGGCGAAATTGTTGAAATAACTGCTGATGGGCACAAACAACTAAAAAAACCTGAAGATAAAATGCAAATTTGTTCATTTCTTTGGGTTTATTATGGCTACCCGCCCTCATTTTATGAGAGTATTAATGTGGATGAAGTTAGATACCGATGTGGTGCTTCACTAGCCAAAAGAGATAAACTGAATGTTGATTTTGTGGCCGGAATTCCCGATTCCGGAGTAGGCCATGCTATGGGATATAGTAACGAACAAAAAATCCCGTTAAAACGGCCTTACTCAAAATACACACCTACCTGGCCCAGGAGTTTTATGCCTCAAAGTCAAAATACACGTGAACTGGTTGCTAAAATGAAATTAATCCCTAATAAAGCTTTAACCAAAGGTAAAAAAGGAGTATTTTTAGATGACTCCATCGTTCGAGGTACACAACTTAAAGACAATGTTAAAGATTTATACCAGGCGGGAATAGATGAGGTACATGTTCGTATCGCTTGCCCTCCTTTAACTTTTCCCTGCGATTTTTTAAATTTTAGCCGGTCACGGTCCAATATGGATTTAGCTACGCATAAAGCCGTTAAGCAAATTGAAGGAAAAGAAAATGTTGATATGCGGGAGTATTCCGACAATAAAAATGGTAAATATAAAGCCATGGTTGAGCAAATCAGGAAAAACATGGGATTTACATCGCTCAAATTCCAGAAACTGGATGATTTAGTGGTAAATATTGGCTTACCCAAAGAAAAAATTTGTACCCATTGCTTTGATGGTAGTAGTTATTTTTAATTGTTTACTTTCTGGGTTTTTAATAGAGCTAAATGTTAATTACGAATAACGCTATATTTTTTTAAATATAGTGTTATTTGCAAGTTACTTTCTCTTTCGTTTTTTCGGTATAAATTTATTTTTATGGGTTGTTTTACCAAAAAGCTTATCGATCAAATCCTCCCGGCTTGATTTTTGTAATTCAGCCATTATTTCATTTCTATATTCTTTTTTATACCAGAAAAAGAATTTTCGTTGCGCCAGTTTTTCTCCTTTTTTCCTTGCAACCGGAATTTTCTCCATGGTATAAGGATTGATCCCTGTATAATACATAACGGTAGCGAGTGTCATAGGAGTAGGAGTAAAATCTTGTATTTGTTCCAGTTTAAAATTGAGCATTTTAGTTTCTACGGCCAGTTCAGCCATATGAATATTTGTAGAACCCGGATGACTGGAAATAAAATAAGGAATTAGCTGTTGATTGAGATTGTGCTTCTGATTGATACGGTCAAAAACCTTTTTAAATGCATAAAACATCGAGAAATCAGGTTTTCGCATAACATGAAGAACCTCGTTGGATGTATGCTCCGGTGCTACTTTTAATCTTCCCGAAACATGATTTTTAATTAACTCTTCGGCGTATTCTTTATAATCCGGCTCGTTCAGTTTATGCATAAATAAATCATATCGAATACCACTACCAACAAATGCTTTTTTTATGTCTGGATGATGTTGGGCTTTTTTATAGATTTCGGTCAATGGTTTAGGATGTGTATTCAGGTTTTTACAAACATTCGGATACAAACAGGAAGCTCTTTTACATTTTTTACATTGGTCAAGGTCAATGCCCTGCATTTTATACATATTCGCAGAGGGGCCTCCTAAATCAGAAACATAACCTTTAAAATCTGGCATAGTGGTTACTTTGTTCACCTCTTTTAGAATGGATTGTTCCGAACGGCTGCTTATAAATTTCCCTTGATGAGCTGATATGGTACAAAAAGAACATGCTCCAAAGCAACCACGGTGCAAAGTAATGGAATGACGAATCATTTCGTATGCAGGGATGGGTTCTTTTTTTGCATATTTAGGATGTGGAAGTCGAGTAAACGGTAAATCGTAAATTGCATCCATTTCCTTTTCCGATAGAATTTCAAAAGGGGGATTTATAACAATGTGTTGGTTACTAACTTTTTGAATTAATCGTTTATTACTTTGAAAAGCATTTGCTTCCTGCTCAATAATTTTAAAATTTTTGGCATACTTTATTTTATCTGAAATACATTCTTTATGGCTGTATAAATAAAAATCCTCCCAGTTTTGATCTCCTGATTCATCGATATTATTAGTAATAAATACCGTTTGTTTGATATTTCTAATCGTAGAAAACGGAACGCCCTTTGAAAGTAATCGAACTAATTCTGCTATTGGTTTTTCTCCCATTCCATAAATAAGAAGATCGGCTTTGCTTTCGTGTAAAATTCCCGGCATTAATTTATCCGACCAGTAATCGTAGTGGGTTAACCTTCTGAGTGATGCTTCAACACCTCCAAGAACTAGTGGTATATCCGGATACAGCTTTTTTAATATATTGGAGTAAACTATCGTCGCATAATCAGGCCTAAATCCTGCTTTACCACCCGGAGTATACGCATCATTTGATCTAAGCCTTTTGTTTGCTGTGTAATGGTTTACCATTGAATCCATACATCCGGCGGTAACCGCAAAAAATAATCGTGGTTTTCCTAACTTTCTAAAATCTCTTAAATCATCCTGCCAGTTAGGTTGTGGAACAATGGCTATTTTTAAACCCAAAGACTCTAGTAATCGGCCAATTACAGCCGGCCCAAACGAGGGGTGATCAACATAAGCATCACCACTAAAAAGGATAACATCCAGCTGTTCCCATCCTCGGGCAGTCACTTCTTTTTTGGTTGTGGGCAACCAATCGTTGGGTTTATATGTTGTTTTATTATCTAACATAAATTATCCCAACAAAGGTAGAACAAAAAGGTTGAATTCTATTTATTATGAATAATGAAACTACTTGAGAATCATATAAGATTTACTGCCATTAAGCTTTATTCGTAAGTTATCTATGGAATTAAAATTGAACTGTCTCCGTAACTTAAAAACCGGAAATCATTTTCCAGGGCATAATCGTAAACCTTTTTCCAGTCATTACCAATAAATGCAGCAATAAGCAATAAAAGTGTGCTTTTGGGTTGATGGAAATTAGTAATCAATACATCTATAATTTTAAACGAATAACCCGGAACAATCATAATTTGAGTAGCAGCATGTAATGTTTCTAAATTATTTTTTTGCATGTAATTTAATAAGGCTTCAAAGGCTTGTTGTTTTGAAATATTTTTTGGCAATTCGTAAACCTCCCATTGATTCAGTTTTAAATCTAAAATGCCGGTATTAATTAATTTTACTCCCAGCCAGTAAATGCTTTCAACCGTTCGTACAGTAGTTGTTCCTACTACTGTAATTTTTTTGGCTTTTACTAAATTTAATAGTGTTGATTGATTCACCATAAAATGTTCGGTATGCATCTCATGGTTATCAACTGTTTCTGATTTTACTGGTGTAAAAGTTCCAGCCCCCACATGAAGCGTAATTTCTTCAATATTAACATTTTTTGTTTTAAGCTTTTCAAATACCTTGTTAGTAAAATGTAAACCTGCTGTTGGCGCTGCAACAGATCCTTTTAATTTGGAATAAACGGTTTGATAACGGTCTTTATCAATATTTTCCGAGTCGCGATTTAAATAGGGTGGAATAGGCATTTTTCCAATATGATCGATGATTTCACTGAAACAGAAGGATGTATTATTCCACGTAAATTCAATCATACGGGTATTGCCTTTGTGAGAAATTTTTCGGGCACTTAACTCAACTTCTGTATTGTTGATAACAAATTTTTGCTTTAAAAGATCATTTTTCCATTTTTTTACATTCCCTACAATGCATTTCCAGGTTACCTTCTGGTTTTGCTGAAAAGCCAGTACATAATCCGAAGGATTTACGGGTTCTAAACAAAAAACCTCAATTTTAGCGCCTGTTTCTTTATAAAAATTTAACCGCGCCTGAATTACTTTGGTATTATTAAAAACCATTGTATCATTTTCAGAAATATATCGTTCAAGATTTAGAAAGGTATTGTGTTCAATGGTTCCTCTATTATAAACCAATAATTTGGATAAATCTCTTTGTACAAGCGGATATTTTGCAATTCTTTTATCCGGTAACTCATAAGTATATTGATCTATTTTTATGTTTTCTGGTTTTATTTTCATTCCATTCCTTTTGAAAGCGCAAAAATAAGTAATTTTGTAACCAAAAATAAAGCTGGTGCAATTTATTCAATAATTCAAAAAAAGAATAGACCAGATGCATAACAAAAAATTATATAAAATGAATTTCAGAAAAGGAGATAAGGTAAAGTTTTTAAATGATGTAGGAGAAGGAGTAATTGTTCGATTCCAAGACAAAAACATTGCCATTGTTCATAACAATGATGGTTTTGAAGTTCCTGTATTAATGAGTGAATTACTTAAAATAGAAAATCAGTATACTTTTGAAGATGAACCAAATTCACTCTCTAATAAAGAAACTACAAAACCAAAGGTTCTAGATTATTCTGAAGAACCCGAGGATATTGATGAGGATGGGTTAAATACTGATCGGAATGCCACTGTTTTTTTTGCTATTGTGCCTAAAAATCAAAAGAATATTCTGAATTCAGACCTGGAAATATACCTAATAAATGATAGTAATTTCAGGATTTTATATTCGATATCTCGGACCGAAGGTGAATTTCAAAGTTTAATGGCATATGGCAACCTTGAAGATAATACAAAAATACAATTAGCTAATATTAAACGTGATGAGCTAAATGATTTCGAAGAAATCAATTTCCAAATTATATTTTTCCGAAAAGGGAATTATTACTTGCTGAATCCGGTGAATAAGTCATGGAATCTTAAGCCAGCAAGATTTTATAAAGAAAATAGTTTTACTGAAAATGACTTTTTCCACGAGAAAGCGTTTATTTATGAAATCACCAAAGAGGAAATAAATATTGCGGATCATATTTCCGATGAAGATATTGAAAAGGCAAAAAAAGAAAAAGAAAGAAAAGAGCCCAAAAAAGTTTATCAAAGTAGTAAGAATGGCAAAGATGAAGAAATTGAAGAAGTTGATCTACATATTCATGAACTGGTAGATGATTATTCAAATCTGTCCAATGCCGAAATTTTAGACATTCAGATGAGCCGGTTTACCACAGCTCTTGAAGGAGCCATTTTGGCTGGAACCAGAAGAATCGTTTTTATACATGGTGTAGGTAACGGACGATTAAAACACGAAATTCTAAAAACGTTAAACCGAAAATATCCAAAACTACGCTATCAGGATGCTTCTTTTAAAAAATATGGATATGGGGCTACTTTAGTAATGATAAAGTAGAAAAAATTGAATGGCATTCCATGTTAAATTTCATTAACTTTGCAGATCAGCAGGTCGTTTCATCGCTCTGTTTCAATTTATGAAGCAGGGAGGAAAGTCCGGGCAACACAGAGCACCAAACTCTCGAAAAGAGAGATGTCCGTGAGGGCATAAGTTCAGGGAAGAAAATAACCGCCCTGACGCTTGCCGTCAGAGCAAGGGTGAGAAGGTGAGGTAAGAGCTCACCAGGCCGGGAAGCGATTTCCGGTGCTGCCTGTCTTTTGGGTTGCAAGGCCATGTATACCGGCAATTAAGGGCTGCTCGTCCAATGTCGGGGGGTAGGCCGCTTAGATAAATGATGAAAGTCCACCGATAACTATCGGGATGGAAACAGAACCCGGCTTATAGACCTGCTGTTTTTTTTATTGTATTTACTGACAGAATGAATTAAAATTCAATAAATCAATATTTTTTTGGTATTCTGACAATTAAACTTTTTCTTTGCACCCAAATAATTTTTAATTAATCAAAAAACATATTTATGGTTATTTCAAACGAAAAAGTAGTTTCATTAACTTATCAGTTAAAAGTTGATGGTAAAGAAGTTGAGACAGTAAAAGAAGATAAACCATTAGTATTCTTATACGGAGCAGGGCAAATGCTTCCTAAATTCGAAGAAAATTTAAAAGGACTTAAAGCTGGTGATGAGTTTAAATTCGATATTGCTTGTGATGATGCTTATGGTAAAGCTACTGACGAGGCAGTTTTAGACCTCCCAAAAAATATTTTTGAAGTAGAAGGAAAAATTGATGAGGGGTTATTGCAGGAAGGAAATGTTATTCCGATGCAAAATAATGAAGGACAAAAATTTAATGGCGTGGTAATGGAAGTAAAAGATGATGCTGTAAAAATGGACTTTAATCATCCACTGGCAGGTGATGATTTAAGTTTTACAGGCAAGGTTCTTGAAGTACGCGATGCAACCAAAGAAGAAACAGAGCACGGACACGCACATTAAATTATAATTTACAGATATAGAAATGGAATATTGGATACAATCTAATATTCCTTTTTTTATTTTTACAATAGAATCCCAAAACTATTTTTGGAATAATTTTTGAAAATAATTTCTAAACTTAAAACAGATTATTATGAAAAAATTAGTATTAATAGCAATCTTTACCCTGCCATTTTTTATGGTATCTCATGCACAAATTAAATTTGGGGTAAAAGCTGGGTTAACATCCACAAGTATTAAAACGGATGAAGTTTATACTGACCTTAACAATGCAGACATTCAATCATTAAAAGTAAAAGGACAAAATGCAAACGTAGGTTTTCAAGGAGGTATATTTTCACGAATAACGATTGTTAATTTTTATGTACAACCAGAACTCCTTTTCACTTCAACCAGCGGAGAAGTAGAAGTGACAACTATTTATGAAAATCAAGATCCAGTGTCAGTAGTTAAAGATCAAAAATTCAGACAAATTGATTTTCCAATTATGTTGGGTTATAAATTAGGGCCAGTGCGTCTTCAGGCAGGCCCAGTAGGTACTATTATGCTAAGTTCGGATCCTGCGTTGAGTGATGTTGCAGAGCTTGATGCCATGGATGTAAAAGAAGAGTTTAATGGTGCAACCTGGGGATATCAGGTGGGTCTTGGATTAGATATTCTTAAAAAAGTAACTATAGATGTTAAATACGAAGGAAACCTGAGTAAATTAGGCGATGGTGTTAAAATTGCCGGCGAAACCCGTAATTTTGATTCTCGTAATAGCCAATTTATTGCAACCGTTGGAATATTTTTCTAAAATTTTTTTGATAGACATATTATTTTAGTCAAACAAATAAAAAAGTTATCAACAACCACTGTTTTATGCTAAGCAGTGGTTCTTTTATGCTTTCCCGATTTTTTAGTAAAAAATTGTTAATAAACTCATCATCAAAATATTACATTTTATCAAAACTTGCATCATAATAATTTACAATTAGAAAAATATGTATAATTTTGCTCCGTTTTTCTTGTTTTAATTTAATTAAAATATTGATTTTCAAATTAATAAATTATAAAAATCAATAACAATTATTATAGGATTTAAAATTATATGAAAATTATAAAAATTATTAAATACGCATTGGCATTCGCTGTCATCTATTTGGGAGAAATAGCCATCAGTTTTTCGGATAAAGCACCCAATGAAAAAGTTTTCCCATCAGAAGATAAATTACCCATTTCTTTCCGATTAAAGAATGAATTATCGACCTATGAATCGATGCAGGAATTTGATCAACAAATTGAAGAATTTTTGCAAAAATGGAATATTATTGGTGCATCTGTTGCGGTAGTTAAAGAAGAAAGATTGATATATGCCAAAGGATTTGGCTATGCCGACAAAGAAAAAAAAATAGAGGTAGAACCCCGTCATTTATTTCGAATCGCCAGTGTTTCTAAATTGATTACGGCAGTTGCTGTAATGAAACTGGTTGAAGAGGGCAAACTGTCTTTAACCGATACTGTTTTTGGAGAAAACGGAATATTAAATAATTCTGAATTTTTATCTATTAAAGATGAAAAATTTAAGCAAATTACGATTGAACATCTTTTAAGTCATACCTCAGGGTTTACAAATAAGGCCGGAGACCCAATGTTTATGAATTTACGTATAGCAGCAAAAATGAACGAAGAATTGCCTGTTTCGAACGATATAATTATCAGATATGTGCTTACCCATCGTAAACTTGATTATACTCCTGGTAAAAAAGCTGTTTATTCAAACTTTGGTTATGCTGTGTTGGGCTCAGTAATTGAGAAAATTTCCGAAACAGATTATGAAAATTATGTAAGCACAAAAATATTAAACCCATTGGGTATTTATGATATGCATATAGGAAAATCATTACCTGAGGAAAAATATGAAAATGAGGTAAAATATTATGGGTTAAATGGTGAAAAAAATGTTTTATCAAGTTTTGGTACAGGAGATAAAGTTCCCAAATATTATGGAGGAAATAATATAGAAAACTTAGGAGCAGCTGGTGGATGGATAGCTTCTCCTTCTGAGCTTATGAAATTATTAGTTGCTATTGATGGATTCTCTGTTCAAAAAGATATATTAAACGATTCAACCATTCTGAAAATGACAAAAACAGAAAAGGGCAAACGCCCTTTTGGATGGACAGGAACAGATAAAAATGGCTTATGGTGGCGAACTGGAACACTTTCAGGTACGTCTGTATTATTAAAAAGAGAAAATAATGGTTTAAGTTGGGTATTGGTAATAAATACAACACCTAAATATGGAGCACGGTTTCCGGTTCAAATCAACAAAACAATGATAAAGGGACTTGCAACAGTTGAGCATTGGCCCACTTACGATTTATTCAACTACTATGAACCTAAAGAAATGAATCATTTTTTATTTACCGAAAGGTAATTAGTTTTTATTGCTAACGATTCTTTTCATTCATTAAATCCGGTATGATCAATGCCGGATTTTTTTAAAGGATAACTTAACCATCAAAATTATTATTTATAATTCTTATCTTTGTTTGTCTAAAATAAAGATAAATAGAGTGGTTTCAATTGCAACAATGTTTAATTATTGTCGTAGAAACAATAAATTAAGGAATGTAAAATGGGGTTAAAAATAAGAAAAACAGAATTTGGAGATACAAAAATACAACGCATCGAAATATTAAAAAATGTAACCATATTTTCAGAGGTTAAGAAAAATGTGCTAGAAGATATTGCTTCTTCATTAGTTTCTGTAACTGTAGATAAAGGGAATCCTGTTTTTTTAAAAGGCGATCAGTTAAAAGCAATGTATATTATTGAGCGGGGAAAGGTAAAAGTGCATGACAGAGGACATGTCTTTGCTACTCTCGAATCAAACGATTTTTTTGGAGAATATTCATTAATTGACTCATCGGAAAGATCAGCTACAGTTACTGCAATTGAAAAAACAGATCTTTTAAGGCTTGATCAAGCGGTGTTTAACAAAATAATTGATAGTGATGTAGAAATTGCTAAAGGAGTATTAAAAGCTTTAATTAAACGGTTAAGAAACAGCAATATTCTGGAAGAAAATCTTACCAGAAAAAGTATTCAAATTGAAAAACAAAAAAACGCCATTGAAAAAAATAAAAAAGATTTAGAAGACTTAAATGCTACGAAAGACAAATTTTTTACCATCATTGCTCATGATCTTAAAAATCCATTTAACACAGTAATAGGGCTCTCTGAACTATTGATGGAACGTTATGATACCTATGATGAAAAAAAGATTAAACACTTTATTGAACATATTTATAAATTTTCAAAAAATGCCTATAATTTATTAGAAAACTTGTTACAGTGGGCTAAATCTCAAACTGGCCGAATAGATATTAATATTGAAAAAACAAACCTTTTTGAATTAATAAATGATAACTTTAATTTATTAAAAGGCAGAGCTGATAGTAAAAACATAAAGGTCACCTTAAATGTAGATATAGGATTATATGCTTTCATTGATAAAAATATGATTCGGACGGTTTTACGAAATCTTATATCAAATGCTATTAAATATACCCAAAAGAATGGAGAAGTAGGGGTAAAAACATCCAAAGATGAAAATTTTATTTATGTAACTGTGTTTGATACAGGTGTCGGAATTCCAGAGGAAAATTTGGATAAAATTTTTAAAATTGATACAAATATCTCAACACAAGGTACTGATGATGAAACAGGAACAGGTTTGGGGTTAATTATTGCACGAGAATTTGTTGAACAAAATGGCGGAGAAATATCAGTATCAAGCCAAGAGGGGAAGGGAAGTGAATTTACTATAAAATTACCTGCATACATCAATTAATAAAATCATCTTTTACAAAAATGAATAAAAAACTTTTTCAAAATATATCATTTTCAATAGCATTTTTATTATTATCAATAGTACCTTTCCATACATTTTCGCAGAATTATATTGCCATAGAAGGAGTTTTAGGGATAATTAATGGAACTCCCAAAGACGGAAAAATAAAATTATATGAAAATGGTCAATTAGTTGAAACCTATATTTCTGACCGATCAGGGAAAATACAAGTTGATTTAGATTTAAATAAAGATTATATATTAGAATTTTCCAAAGAAGGGTATGTAACGAAAAAAATAAATATTAATACAGAAATGCCCGCTGAATACCTGGATAAACGTTTTGCACCAATCCGTTTTGCTGTAGATCTTTTTCAACAATATGATGAGGTAAATACCGTAGTTTTTACTCAACCAGTAGGAGTAATAAAGTTTTATGAACAAATTGGAGATTTTGATTATGATGTGGATTACTCACGCGAAGTACGTTCTAAAATTGATAAAGCAGAAGATGAGCTCCAAAAAGCGCATAAACAACACTTAAAAGATTTAGAAGATCAGAAAAAAGCTAATGAAGAAGCTGAAAGACAAAGAATTATTCAAGAGCAAAAAGCAGAAGCAGAAGCAAGGCGTAAAGCTGAGGAAGAAGCAAAAAGAAAAGCTGCTGAAGAGAGAGCACGTCAGATACAGCTAGAAAAAGAAAGAGCCGAACAGCAACGTAAAGAAGAAGAGGCCAAAAAAGAAGCCGAAAGAATTAGACAACAACAAATAGCCGACTCATTAAAACAAGTGGCCGAAGAAAAAGCAAGAAATGAAGCTGAGGAGGAAGCCCGAAGAAAAGCTGCCGAATTAGCCCGACAAAAAGCAGAAGCCGATTCGTTGAAACGTGTTGAAGAAGAAAAAGCTCGATTAGAAGCCGAACGAAAAGCACAACAATTAGCTAAAGAAAAAGCAGAAGCAGAACAGCGTAGAAAAGAAGAAGAGGCCAAAAAAGAAGCCGAAAGAATTAGACAACAACAAATAGCCGACTCATTAAAACAAGTGGCCGAAGAAAAAGCAAGAAATGAAGCTGAGGAGGAAGCCCGAAGAAAAG
>JAXHVS010000097.1:0-47391 GCA_034189025.1 Bacteroidota bacterium | reverse complement strand
ACGAAAAGCACAACAGCTGGCTAAAGAAAAAGCAGAAGCAGAGCAACGCAGAAAAGAAGAAGAGGCAAAAAAAGAAGCTGAAAGAATTCGACAACAACAAATAGCCGACTCATTAAAACAACTTGCTAAAGAGCGACAAAAAGCCGAAGAAGCTGCAAAAGCCCAAGCTGAGTTGGAAGAACAAAAAAAAATGCAGCAAGATATTGAAGAACGGAGGGCTAAGGCTATTGCGGCAAAATTAAACCAAGAGAAACAAAGTCAGAATGTTGCTGATGAATTATCCAAAATAAAAAAGGAATACCCCTTGGGTAAAACGGTTGAAGAGTTTGAGAAATATGGAATGAAAATAACCCGTACCATTATTGTAGAGGAAAAATTCATTAAAGTGTATTTAAAAGTTAAACATCCTTGGGGCGAAACTTTCTATTTTAAAAACTCTCAATGTATTTCAAAACATCTTTATGATGTAGAAATTGGAAAGTTTTAAGCATACATAAAATAATTAACCGATGCGAGATTATAAAAAATATTTTAATATACCGGCAACACCCGAAGAAATATTTATTGCATTAACAAATCCTTTTACTATTGAATTATGGTCTGGCTATAAAGCAATAATGGACGATAAAGAAGGAACAGAATTTACACTTTGGGATAGTGATATTTCAGGAAGAAATCTTGAAATTGAAAAAGAAAAAAAGATAGTTCAAGAATGGTATTTTGGCGATCAAGATAACCGGTCGATTGTAACCATTAAAATTCATGAAAAAAAGAATGGCTCTCAAGTAGAGCTTAACCATACAAATATCCCAGACGAAGTATATGATAATATTACAAAAGGCTGGGATGAATATTATTTTGGTGCATTAAAAACATTTTTTGAAGAGGAGTAATATTTAGATTAACCTATAAAATTATTTACAAAATTACATGAAAAACTTCTTTAAAACATTAATAATATTACATTTATTTTTATTTACATTATCACTATCAGCACAGGAAAAACAAGTTGGGATTGATACGTTAATTTCAAAGCTTAACAATACTGAAATCTACAAAGAAAGAGTCGATATTTATAAAGAAATTTTAGATTTTTTTATTACTGAGAATTATGAAAATGTTTATTCATATGCTCAAGAATTAATAAATGAAGCAAAAAATGCTAACGACAAAGCATCCATCGGTTTTGCAAATTTTTATTTAGGGAAATATTACTATAATAAAGATAACTTTAAAAACGCTCAACAATACTTTACTGAAGCATTAAAAATATACGATCATCTGAACGAGCAAAAGATGCTTGCCGATATTCATTATAATCTAGGTTTAGCAAATCAATACCTTAATCATTATGATGAGGCATTAGAAAATTATCAAAAATCAGCTGAAATATTTTTAGTGTTGGGAAACAAAGAAAAAGTTGCTTACAATTATCAAGTAATTGGGACACTCTATAACGATATTAAGAAATACTCTTTAGCATTGTTTTATTATGAAAAAGCAAGCGAAATTTATAAAGAGAAAGGAAATCGTTCGAAAGTAGCAGCTATTTTACAAAATATTGGCGTACTCCATTATAATTGGGGCAATTATACTCAGTCGCTTAATTATTATAATCAATCCTTGTCTATTTACAATGATTTAAAAGATAAAAACGGCATAGGAACATCTTATAGTAATATTGGATTAATATATGAGGAAAACGAAAATTATACCAAGGCACTTGAATATTACCAAAAAGCGCTCATTGTTTTTGAGGAGTTAGGCTATAAACCTGCTTTAGTATATATATTTTACAATTTAGGTTCTGTTTATAAAAATCTTGGGAACAGAACTAAATCTATAGATTACTTTTATAAAAGCTTATCGCTTGCAGAAAAACATTCTTTACGTGATTATACTGCCTATAATTTCGAGGCATTATCAAAAATTTACGAAGAAAATGGTGCCTACTTAAACGCTTTAAAATATTATAAACAATATGTTGATATTCAGAAATTTATACTTAACGATAAAAAGTTAAAAGAAATTGAACAGATGGAAACTCAATTTCAGAATGAGCAACAAGCAAAAGAAATTGAATTTTTAAAACTTGATCAAAAATTAAAAGATGCTGAATTGGCAAAAAAAGAAGCACAAAATAAAATGCTTATATATACTTCTGTATTAATAATTTTAATTGCCGTTATTTTAATATTTTATAACCGCCTACAAAGAAATAGTGCAGTTAAGCTGAAAAAGGAAATTGATCAACATAAGCAAACAGAACAAGAATTAAATCAAATAAAAAAAGAACTTGAAGATAGAGTAGCAGACCGGACAGCAAAACTCGAACAAACCAATCAAAAACTGTTGGAAGAAATTCATAGACATAAACAAACCATGGAAAACCTGCAAATTGCTAAGGAAAAAGCCGAAGAAGCTGATCAGCTTAAATCAAATTTTTTGGCTAATATGTCCCACGAAATACGAACTCCATTAAATGCAATTCGAGGATTTTCTCAAATGTTGTCTATAGAACCATTGCAGAAAAATAAACGATCTGAATATATCAAACAAATTGAAACAGGCTGTGATACCCTTACTCATTTAATTGATGATATTATTGATTTTGCAAAAATTGAATCGGGAGAAATAAAAATCGAAAAAAAACAATTTAATCCTCATCCCGTTTTAGAGTTTTTGTACGATCACTATACCAGCCAATTGATAAAACTTAAGAAAGAAGATATTCGTTTCTTTTATATGAATGAAAATATTGAAAATGATTTGGTGATATATTCCGATCCGGTAAGGTTAAAACAAATTTTATCTGTTTTAATTGATAATGCCATTAAATTTACCGAGAAAGGAAGAATTGAATTTGGTTTTACACATCCATCAGATAAAGAAATTCAATTTTATGTTAAAGATACAGGCATTGGTTTAGACGATCAATACCAGGATATTATTTTTGAACGATTTAGACAAATTGATGAAGGTGCTACAAAAAAGTATGACGGTGCAGGAATAGGGCTTTCCATTGCTAAAAATTTAACTCAATTGCTGAATGGGAAAATATGGGTTGAATCAACATTAGGTAAAGGATCTACGTTTTATGTTAAATTACCTCATAAAAGTGAAAAAGCTGACTCAAAAATTGTTCAACCCTCCTCATTTAATTGGAAAGATAAAAAAATACTGGTAGCAGAGGATAAGAAAATTAATTTTGATATTATAAAAGAAACGCTAAGTATTACTAATGTTCAACTTATTTGGGCTAAAAACGGGCAAGAAGCTATTGAAATGGTAAAATCAAACAGTGATATTGATTTGATTCTTATGGATGTACAAATGCCGGTAATGGATGGATACGAAACAACCAAAAAAATTAAAAATATTGTTCCCGGCATACCTATTGTTGCTCAAACAGCTTATGCATTGCCACAAGATAGTTATAAATGCATTGATGCAGGATGCGATGATTATATAGCCAAACCAATTTCCATCGATTTGTTTTTGAATAAAATCAATCGGTTCTTGTCCTAAATATACTAAGAAATAACTTTTTTGATATTTGTTAATTTGGCCAACAAATCTTCCAGATAATTTAAGTGTAACATGTTAGCTCCATCAGATTTTGCATTTTGAGGTTCAGGATGAGTTTCAATAAAAATGCCATCAACACCAACTGCAATTCCTGCTTTGGCAACCGTTTCAATTAGTTCTGGTTTGCCACCGGTTACTCCCGACGGCTGGTTGGGTTGTTGTAAACTATGTGTAATATCCAAAATTACAGGGTATCCAAATTGTTGCATTTCGGGGATTCCACGGTAATCAATAATTAAATCCTGGTAACCAAACATAGTTCCACGTTCGGTTAACATCACTTTTTTATTGCCGGATTCAACTACTTTGTCAACAGTAAATTTCATGGATCCAGGTGATAAAAACTGGCCTTTTTTGATGTTAACAACCTTATTGGTTTTTGCTGCAGCTACTAACAAATCGGTTTGGCGGCAAAGAAAAGCCGGGATTTGTAAAATATCTACATATTGAGCAGCCATTTCAGCCTCTTCGGCTGTATGAATATCGGTAACTACCGGAACCTTTAACTGTTCTCGAACTTTACCCAAAATTTTCAAAGCTTTTTCATCACCTATTCCGGTAAACGAGTCAAGTCTCGAACGGTTTGCCTTTCGATACGAAGCCTTAAAAACATAAGGTATTTTTAGCGTATCAGTTATCTGAATAATTTTTTCGGCAATACGGAAAACCATTTCTTCACTTTCAACAACACAAGGGCCTGAAAGCAAAAAAAACTGATTTGAATCTGTATATTTTATATTGGGAATCGTATTTATCATAATATAATATTTAAAAATTTATTAATAAAGTAAAATTAATAATTATATTTTCCTTTCCAGAGATTTTTTAATCGATTTAAAAGTTCTGCTTCTTTAGCATTTTTTTGAGGTGTATAAATAAGGGTGCTTTTTAATTGTTCGGGCAAAAAATCATCTTGAACAAAATTTCCTTCATAACTATGTGCATATTTATAGTTTTTGCCATAGCCTAAATCTTTCATCAATTTGGTCGGGGCATTTCGGATATGCAAAGGTACCGGTAAATCGCCTGTATTTTTTACCAATTGCTGTGCCTCGTTTATAGCCTGATATGCCGAGTTGCTTTTAGGAGATGTGGCAAGATAAATCGTTACCTCGGAAAGAATTATTCGTGACTCGGGCCATCCTATTTTATTTACTGCGTCAAATCCGTTATTGGCCAATAAAAGTGCATTGGGGTTTGCCAACCCTATATCTTCTGCTGCCAGTATCATTAACCTGCGAGCAATAAATTTTGGATCTTCGCCGCCTTCAATCATTCGTGCCAGCCAGTAAACCGCAGCATTCGGGTCGCTGCCACGTACCGATTTAATAAAAGCCGAAATAATATCGTAATGTTGTTCTCCATTTTTATCATAAGTAGCAATATTTTCCTGTAAAATCTCAACTACTTTTTTATTATCAATAATAATTTTCTTATTATTTTGTTTTGCTTCTTCAGTATTGATAACTATCTCCAAAGTATTATAAAGCTTACGGGCATCACCACCCGAAAACCTAAGTAATGCTTGATATTCAGTAATTTCAATGGAGAGTTGCTTTAAATAGATATCTTCTTTTATGGCACGCTCAATTAATGTTATTAAGTCTTTTTCTCCAAGCGATTTAAGTACATATACCTGACAGCGGGAAAGGAGAGGAGAAATTACTTCAAATGATGGATTTTCGGTAGTTGCCCCGATTAAAATAATTGTTCCCTGTTCTACAGCTGATAATAATGAATCTTGTTGTGATTTATTAAACCGGTGAATCTCATCAATAAATAAAATGGGATTGGGGGCATCAAAAAATTGTTGTTTTTTGGCTTTTTCAATAGTCTCACGCACATCTTTTACACCCGAATGTACAGCGCTTAATGTAAAGAAGGGGCGCTGTTGCTGGTTGGCAATAATTTGAGCCAGCGTAGTTTTTCCAACACCCGGAGGGCCCCATAAAATAAAAGAAGGAATATTCCCCGATTCAATAGCCTTTCGTAAAATCGCATTCTCGCCTACCAGGTGTTCCTGTCCTATATAATCTTCAAGGTTCTTTGGACGCATCCGGTCTGCTAAAGGTTGGTTTATGGCCATAAAGAAATCTTTCTTATTTTTGGTTCAATAATTGATTGTTTTATTGAACAAAACATTTTTATTTATTCAGCGTAAAACAAATATGTTTGCATTACAAAAATAAACTTTTTTAATCGTTTTTTTACCAATCATACTAAAACCTAAAAGCTATGAATAAAAACAAATCCCTGACAAAAATTATTGCCTTTTCTTTTATGATTCTATTTTCATCAACAACTATGGCACAATTTAGCCAGGTTGGTGCTTTTATGGCCGGAAGTGCTGATGATGCAGAAAAACTATTTGAAGCATATATATCACCTTATGCTAATGGTATGGGAGCAGGATTAAGCGCCGGGTGGTATAATACGGCTAAATCACATAAGTTTGGCGGTTTTGATGTAACAGTAACATTAAATACTGCAATCATTCCATCGGCTGACAAAACTTTCGATCCAACAGTATTAGGAATAGGCGAAGGAGGTTCTCTTATTTCAAGAGTAGAATTTGCAGATAATCAATCTCCAACGGCTGCTGGCAAAAAAGAAACTGGTTCACAGGTTACTTATTATACAGATTTGCCTATTGCAGGCGAAACAGAATTGGCTTCATTCAATTTACCAAAAGGGTCTGGTTTTGGATATACGCCAACACCAATGATTCAAATTGGCATTGGAACGGTAAAAGAAACCGATCTTATTGTTCGATATTCTCCTGAATTGAGCATTGGCAGTGGAGGAAAAGTCGGCTTGTGGGGAGTAGGTGTTAAGCATAGTATTAAACAATGGATTCCTGCACTCAAAAGGTTACCCGTTTTAGAAATGTCTGTTATGGGTGGATATACCAAACTAACATCTACTACAGATATCAATTTTATGCCTTCTTTTTATGAAGATTTTTCTACCAATGTAGAAGTTATACCTTATGATGCAAGTTTCTACTCAGGCCAACAAATGCTTTTAGATGTTAGTAATATTACAGCTAATCTTTTAGTTTCGGCCAATTTACCCATAATTTGTATTTATGGCGGTGTTGGGATCAGCTCTAGTACAACCAATTTAAAACTTTCTGGTTATTATCCTTTTCCTGAAATACAGGGGAATCAATTAGTAGTTGATTATGATACCGCTGTTGAAGATCCAATTGATATTTCCATAAAAAATAAAAACGGAAGCGTAACCAAACCAAGATTAAATGCTGGTTTTAGGCTAAAATTTGCAGTAGTAACTTTACATTTCGATTATACGTATGCCGATTATTCCATTGCCACGGCAGGATTGGGCGTAACCCTGCGATAAAATTTTAGTTTTTAGTTCAAAAAAAATCCCGCTGAAGTTTTTCAGCGGGATTTAATATTTTAATAAATACGTGTATTATTTTGAATATTCTGTAATATCCGTAGCAATTTTGAGTACTTTTATGGAGTTTCCGTCTTCATCCAAAATAGGAGTATAAGTAGCAACAAAAACATATTTTTTGCCTTCAAATTCAACACTTTCCGTTTCTTTCTTGGTAATTCCATTGCGTAAATCGTTCCAAAATTGCTCATTATCTTTCAGCTGTGCTTTTGTAAGTTTCATATTGTCTGTATGATGCGTACCGATTAACTGATCTCTTGTTGTACCAACCAGTTGTAAATAGTTATCATTTACAGAAATGATACGGCCTTCTAAATCGTACTCTATTACCAGATTTGCTCGGTTCAGTGCATCCAATAACCCTTGCATTTCTCCACTTCTTCGTGCAGCTTCCTCTTGTGTGGCTTGTAACTCTTCCATATTTTGTCTCATTTCTTCTTCCTGTGCAGCCATCTCCTCACTTTGTTGTTGCGATTGTTCTAACAATTGATTGGTCCTGATGTTAGTTTTTGTAGTCGATATGGTAGAAGCAATACTTTCTCCAACCTCTTCAACAAACTTAATTACATGTTCTTCAAATGCATTAAATCCTGCCAGTTCAACCACACCAAATATTTCATCATTTACTTTTAAAGGAACAATAAGTAAGGCATTTGGAACAGCTTCGCCTAAACCGGAAGTGATATTGATATATTCATCCGGTAAATCGGTCATATAAATAGTTTTTTGTTCCATGACACATCGGCCGATTAATCCAACACCTATATCTATCCGTTTCTCCATATATTTGCGCCTTTCGTATGCATAGCATGCTAATAATTCAATAAACTTGTCATTTTTGTCATCATCATTAATGATAAATAAACCACCCTGGTTGGCATCAATATATTTAACCAGGTTGCTGATTATGTGATAAGCAAATTCATGCATATCATCAGTATTTTGACGCAATATTTCACCAAATTTGGCCAAACCTTGAGTTGCCCAGTTTTGCTTTTGATCTTCTATCTTACGTTTTTCTTCTTGCTCTCTGGCTATTTTCAGGCTCTTACGCATCTCTAATAAAGAATTGCCTAATACATCCTTATCGCTAAGCAATTCAAATTCTTTGTCTAAATTTCCTTTACCAATTTCCTGGGCAAACTCTGCCGTTTTATTAAGGCCGTCAATGAGGGTGTTAACAGAGTGATTCATTTGCCCAATTTCATCTTGCGATTTAATTTTAACTTTTTTCGATTCGTCAATATCACCTTTGGCTAAATCACTTAATACTTTTGTCGTTTTTACAACAGGTTTAGAGATACTATAAGCTATTATCCATATAATAATAGCAATTAACAATAAACCCACCAACCCAACAAAAATTGATTTTCGAAGGGTCGCTTTTGATTCTTCCATAATTATATTTACCGGTACAGCAAATGCAAACGACCAGGGTGTTGGGCTTTCCCCGATATAAACAGGAGCAAAAGAAAGCCAATATTCTTCACCATCTTTGCTTATTGTATAAGAAAATTTTTCACCATTTTGAATTTTACTAATAATATCAGAGGTTTCTATTTTTTCTGCCAAATCTTGTTCTATAAATTTACCCACTAATTCTTCATTATTATGTGCTACATACTGTCCATTGTAGGCGATTAAAAAAGCATAACTTTGTTCAATCGGATGGATGTTTACAATTAAATCCTGAAAACGCTGCAAGGGTAAATCAAACCCTGCCATGCCCACGGCTTTATTTTCATCTAAAATAGGAACAGTAACACTGGTTTCAAGTATTTCATCTTCTCCTTGCTGATAGGCAAAAAAATATGGATCCATTACATATTCTACCTTTTTATCCATAATCTCATAATAAGCACCACGAGTAAAACCAGGCACAGTGTCCAGAATCTCTTCTTTGTAAAGAATTTGCCCACCCATGCGATAATAGGTTAATCGCAGCCTACCATGAGGCTTATCCCAATCAGGCCAGAGTGCACTTAATTCCCAGTTATACCAGGTAGATAAAAAGTTTGGATTTTCTTCGATTAAATGCAAGAGCATTTCTTTATGTATTTCTTTTCGATTTTTGGGATCTAGATTTTTATAACCTTTGGATACATCTGCTAGTGCTCTTGCCATATTCATATCCACATTCAAATCTGCTTTTACATGATTGGCATATTCGCGAGCATAGGTATCGGTTAGTTCTTTAGCATTTTTAATTGAAATACTATTTAATTTTAAACTCACATAACCTAACGCTAAAGCATAAATTATGGAAGATACTGTAAGAATATAAACCAGCATCTTTGTTTTAAGATTCATCTTCATTTTCATGGGATTATATCTTTATAGTTTAGGTAAAAAATTTTTCTTTAACCAGAAATACACTCTATTTCGAGCACACAATGTATAAAAAAAATATCATTTTTGAAAACGAATAAATAAAATGGGATGAAAAGGTTTAAATAATAGATAAAATGTTAATAAATCAGTCATGTATATTTATTAAAAAATGTAAATAAAATGTTTTCTTAGCATAAATGTTTACGAAATAATAAAACTATGATATTAGCACGTATTGACTGGGTCATTGTTTTTTCGTTTTTTACTCTTTCATTAGTTATTGGTATCTATTCCTCTAAAAAAGCTGGAAAAAGTGCCTCAGAATTTTTCCTCTCAAACCGAAATATGCCCTGGTGGTTATTAGGTGTATCGATGGTAGCCACTACCTTTTCCTGCGATACCCCTAACCTGGTAACCGATATCGTTAGGCAAGACGGAGTTTATGGGAACTGGGCATGGTGGGCATTTTTACTTACGGGTTTACTTACTGTTTTTATTTATGCCAAATTATGGCGCCGTTTGGGAGTGATGACAGACCTTGAATTCTATGAAATTCGCTACAGCGGGAAAGTTGCTGCCTTTTTACGTGGTTTTAGGGCTATATACTTAGGTGCATTATTCAACATTTTTATTATAGCTACTGTTTCTTTGGCATTAATTAAAATAAGCGCTGTAATGCTTCAATGGCCCCCTGTAAAAACAATTCTTATTGCGTCAATAATTACCGTAATATATAGTGCTCTCGGTGGACTACGAGGAATTTTATTAACTGATTTTTTTCAATTTATTATGTCAATGGCAGGGGCTGTTGGTGCTGCTATCATCGTACTAAAAATGCCCGAAGTGGGAGGAATGGAGGGATTGGTTAACCACCCTGAAGTTATTCCCAAACTTAGATTTTTACCTCAATTTTCAGACACTGAAGCTTTAATTACTTTACTGGTTTTACCAATTGCTGTACAATGGTGGAGTGTATGGTATCCTGGAGCCGAACCCGGTGGTGGCGGATATATTGCTCAACGGATGTTGTCGGCACGTAACGAAAAAGGTGCTGTTAAAGCTACTCTATTTTTTAATGTAGCTCATTATGCTTTACGTCCATGGCCATGGATAATTGTTGCTTTAGGATCTGTAATCATTTTTCCTGATCTGTTAAGTTTGCAACAAACCTTTCCTAATATCGATCCTCAGTTTGTTAAGCACGACTTAGCTTACCCTGCGATGCTTTCTATGTTACCCAAAGGATTATTAGGATTGGTGGTCGCCTCACTCATAGCAGCTTACATGTCAACCGTTTCAACACAATTAAACTGGGGTGCTTCTTATCTTGTAAATGACTTTTACAAACGATTTGTTAACCAAAAAGCATCAGAAAAACAACTGGTAAGAGCTGGTAGGTTATTCACCGTACTATTAATGATTTTGGCCGGTTTATTTACGCTTTTATTAAGCAATGCATTACAGGCTTTTCACATTATTCTCCAAATTGGCGCCGGAACAGGTTTAATTTTTATTTTAAGATGGTTTTGGTGGAGAGTAAATGCGATAACAGAAATTACAGCTATGGTTGTTTCATTTGTTGTAGCTTTGTTCTTGCAATTTATTTATCCTTATTTTGGTTTTCAACCTATCTCCGGGCCGGTACAAATGTTAATCGGTGTTTTTATTACCTCGATTGCCTGGTTATCGGTTGCCCTTTTAACAAAACCTACCGATGATGAAACGTTATTTAAATTCTATAAACTGGTTAATCCCGGTGGGCCGGGATGGAGAAAAATTAGAAATAGAGCAAAACATAAAGGAATTGATTTAAGCGGTAACTCCGGAAAAAGCTGGGATGTGCCTACAGGAATAATATGTATGGTATTGGGTGCTTTTGCCATTTACTCAGCACTTTTTGCTACTGGTTACTGGATTTATGGAGAATTTCTCCAGGCTATAATTTTAACTTCTGTTTCTATTTTAGCTATCTTTGCGCTGTTAAAAATCTGGAGTAAACTAAAAATACAATAATTTATGGATATAACATTACTAGTACTTGCAGCAGGCATGGGAAGCCGTTATGGAGGATTAAAACAACTAGACCAGGTAGGGCCAAACGGAGAAACCATTATTGATTATTCTGTATACGATGCTATTGAAGCCGGTTTTACTAAAGTTGTTTTTATTATCCGAAAAGATATAGAAAAAGAGATGAATGAATTGTTGTTTAAAAAATATAGTCAAAAAATAAAGATAGAATATGTATTCCAGGAGTTAGAAAATGTGCCGGAAGGAATAAAAATTCCGAAAGAAAGAAAAAAGCCCTGGGGAACTGGGCATGCTGTGTTAATGGCTAAAGATGTTATTCACGAACCTTTTGTTGTAATTAATGCTGATGATTTTTATGGAAAAGGAGCTTTTAAAGTAGTAGCCGATTATATTCGTAGCCAAAAAGATAATTTAATTGGAAAATATTGCATGGCTGGTTATTTATTAAAAAATACTTTGTCGGAATATGGTACGGTATCGCGCGGTGTATGCAAGGTAAATGATAACAATGAATTAATAGATATTAAAGAAAGGACAAAAATAGGATGGCAAAACAGTAGAATAATAGCTAATAGTGAAGATGGTGAAATATCCTTTACGGGGGACGAATATGTATCCATGAATTTTTGGGGATTTACCCCAGATGTTTTCCCTGAGTTAGAGTCAGAATTTAAAAAATTTATTCAACACAACAAAAACAACCCCAAAGCCGAATATTTTATCCCCAGCATCGTAAGTCATCAAATGGAAAAAGAAAAAGCAACAGTTAAAGTATTGCAAGCTAACAGCAAGTGGTTTGGTGTCACTTATAAAGAAGATAAGCCGGTGGTTATTAAAAAAATAAAGGAATTAACCAAAGAAGGCGAATATCCACAACAACTGTGGAATGAATAAAAATAAAAATAAAAATAAACGTTTATAATTCGAGGATTTTTTATTATTCAGGGATTTTTAAAATATGGAATTTGTTCGTTTAATTTTTAAGAAATGAATAATGCTTTACAAACGGGTAATCAACAAATAATTCATTCAAATACAGAAATTATTGATATTATTCGAAGTCGTGAAAATAGAATGCTCGCTTATCAACAAAGCCTATTTAACTCAAAAATCCAGAAAAGAGTAACGCATAAAGATCCAAAATAATAATATTTTATTTGATAAAAAGGATCATAATTTTTGCCGTTATTATTAAAAAATGCTTAAATTTATTAACCATTCGATAATTTTAATATGAGACAAAAAGTATTTTTTACGTTATTTTTAATTATTACTATTCTATTCGTTTCTACACTACCGGTAAAAAACACCTATTCCGACAAGTATGAAAAAGTAAGACAGCGAATGGTGCGCGACCAGGTTGTGGCCAGAGGAATAAAAGACCAAAAGGTAATTCAGGCCATGCTTAATGTTCCTCGCCATTTATTTGTGCCTGACAATTATGAACGAATGGCCTATGAAGACCGCCCTTTGCCTATTGGTGCAGGACAAACTATCTCTCAACCCTATATTGTAGCCTTAATGACAGAGACACTTGAGCTGAATAAAAATATGAAGGTACTTGAAATTGGAACGGGTTCAGGCTATCAATCGGCTATTCTGTCAAAAATTGTTAATGAAGTTTATACCATAGAAATTATTGAATCATTAGGGACAAAAGCGGGTGAATTATTATCTCGTTTAGACTATAATAATATTTACCTTAAAATAGGTGATGGTTACAAGGGCTGGCCGGAAAAAGCTCCTTTTGATGCCATCATTGTAACTTGTGCTCCAACAGATATTCCACAACCACTCATTGAACAACTCAAAGAAGGAGGTAGAATGATTATTCCCCTTGGAGGAAGCATTGTCCAGGAACTAGCACTTCTGGAAAAAAAGGAAAACAAAATGAAAAAGAAGATTGTAGCGCCTGTAAGGTTTGTGCCTATGGTTAGGCAAGATGGAAAACAATATTGATTAAACAATTATTTTTTTACCTTTATCATTTATAAAATTATTGCTAATAGCCTAAAAATTTTATTGTGGTTTTAAATAATGATAAGACAAAAAGTTTCTGGTATCCACTTGATAATGCAGCTAAAATTTATCCCGCCATCCAAACCAATGAACTTACAAATGTGTACAGAATAGCTGTTGTGTTAACAGAAAGAGTTAAGATTGCACATCTAATAAATATTATTCCAACATTAGAAGAAAGGTTTCCCTATTATAAAGTAACTTTAAAAAAAGGTTTTTTTTGGTATTATCTTGAGCAAACAAATACGCCCATACAGCTTATCGTTGATAAAGGTATACCGTGCAGAGAATTTAATCAAAAATGGAACAATCAGTTATTGTTTCGGATTCTGGTTATAAAAAACAGGATCAGTATTGAGTTTTCGCACATTTTAACCGACGGAGGTGGTGCATTTCGATTTTTTAAATACTTACTTTTAAACTATTTTAAGCAGGAGGGAATTAATGTTCGTGAGGCATTAAAAGAATTTGTTGTAAATCCTGAAATACTTCATAATGAATTTGTTGACTCCTATAAAGAGTATTTTAAAAAAGAAGTACCACCCAATTTTAAACAGTCAAAATCGTTTCATTTACCTTATCCATTAAAAAGGAAACCGCGTTTTGATGTTTTAGTGGCTATTTTGCCTATTGATGAAATTAAAAATGTAGCTAAAAAAAAAGAAGTTAGTTTAACAGTTTATTTAATTGCTCTATATTTGTATGTACTTCAAGATATTTATAAATCACTACCAGATTACAGTAGATATAAGAAAAATAAAATTCTAAGAATACAGGTACCCGTGAATTTGCGAAATATTTATTCTTCGAAAACCATGAGAAACTTCTCATTATTTGTAATGCCTGAAATTGATTTACGTTTGGGGAATTATACTTTCGATGAAATTATAAAAATTGTTTATCATAAGATACAACTGGAAACCGACCAAAAATTGATCAATAAAATTATTGCAAGAAATGTAGGAGGAGAGCGTAAGATTTTAGTCAAAGGGATACCTTTATTTATTAAAAGCCTGCTTTTAAATTACAAATACTATTCAATGGGGGCTAATCAGTATAGTGGAGTGGTAACGAATATTGGTAATGTTAATTTTCCAGAAGCAATTGAAAAAAAAATAAAATATTTTATTTTAGCACCACCACCACCTAACAAAAAACTTAAAATAAACTGTGGTATAATAGGTTTTAATAAAAAACTGGTTTTAAGTTTTGGGAATATTACTATTTCGAAAGAATTTGAAAAGAAATTTTTAAATTTTCTTGTACAGCAGGGTATAAATGTAAAATTATCAAAATATTAAACCTATGGGTTATTGTAAAAATTGCGGTGTAGAGCTTGATGAAAATATGGAAATTTGTCCTTTATGTGGACAAAATATCCATGAAGAATCATCTTTATCTTCTGAAAAAACAATATTCAAAAAAACAGAAAATAAAGAAGTATACCCACGATTTAATCGTTTAACAAAAAAACAACGGTTGAAATTTATCTGGGAATTATCTGGCATCATATTAGCCTCTATAATCACTATAACATTTTTTATCAATCTTATCATCGACAAAAATATTACCTGGTCAAAATACAGTATTACTGCTTCATTAATACTCCTCGTAAATACTACACTATTTACCTTTCTAAGAAAACGATATTACCTCTTCCTTATTTTTAGTTTTTTTTCTACCGCTTTATTACTTGTGCTTTTCGATTTATATAACCAAAATACAGGATGGGGGATACAACTGGGTGTTCCTTTGCTTTTTTTCTTTTACTTTTGGATATTTTTGATAAAAATGATTACAAAATATAATAAACATCACGGATTAAATATTTTAGCCTATTATTTTCTGGCCACTGGCTTTTTTACGATAGGTATTGATGGAATCATTTCTTTATATAAATCAAATGTTTTACAATTACAATGGAGTATTATTGTCATTGCTTGTTTAATATTCATTTCTGCTATACTACTTTATATACATTACCGATTAAAAAAAGAGATATTTTTTAAAAGATTTTTCCATATTTAACCTCAATTAATCACATATAATTTTTTTGCAATGAATGTTTTCCCGCTATAGTGCAATAAATCACTGTAAATTTAAAAGAGGAAGAATGACTTTTTCCCATGAGTCGAAATTTAATACATAATAATAAAAAAAACTACCAATCCAACCATGGAAAAGCCCTAATGCATATAGATTCCTGTACCTGAGAAAAATTTGGGAATAATAAAGGGCTAAGATAAAAGTGATAATCATTAAGATAACGGAAGGGAAATGTACGGCAGAAAAAAGGATAGAAGCTATTATAACATAAACAAATTCTGGAATTTTTCGACAGGACACATCTTTCAAATTTCCCAGTATTAAACTCATCATCATAAATTGCTGAATTAAACCCCAAACAGGATATAATAACAATACATATAAAAGATGTTTATCAAACAATTGATATTGATTAAAAATAGCATTTGCAGTAAAAATACCAATAAGGATAAATGCAAATACTCCGGCCATTTTAAACGCTTTAAAAAAATTGGTCCGGGTAAAACCCCAGTATTTGAGAATATTTTTATTCTTTTTTTTGCGGTATATAATGTAAAAGCCCCAAAACAAAATACTTAAGGTAATAAATAAAAGTTGAAGGCTTAAAACATTAACAAATAAGAACTTAAAAATTCCGGTAAAAATAACCGCTAAAATTTCAAACCATCGTATCTTGTTGTTTTGATTCATGTTTGGATATTTTAATTAAATGTACAGCTAATTAATTCACTTACAAAGTTTTTATAACACGATTTTTAGCTTTATCAACACAATGGTATATATAAATGACCATACAATTTGGCCTAAGAACAGAAAAAAGTAACTGCTCTTTTGTTTTCCATAATATTTAGTATTCAGAAATACACCAATGGGTATGGATAATAATACAGGAGTTAAAACAACAATTCCGGATAATCCGTATTTTTTCTTAATTGTAACTAACCAGCGGTTACGTTTGGTAAATGTTTTACGTTGCTTTCTTTTACATTGCCATTTTTTAGGCCAGTAATTATCAAATAATTGAAGAAAGCCTCTGGAAAGAAGTGTGAAAAATATGATTCCTAAAAGGCCGCCAATATTGGTATATAAAATGGTTTCGAAAAAAGACATTTTAAATGCATATACCGTTACTGGAAAAGTAGCAGCAAACTTCCAGGTAGCAGATAAGATAACAATTAACTCCTTCATATTTTTTTGTTAATGAATTAGAACAAATTTATTATTTTTTATTGATTTTATTTTACATCTTTGTATCTATATAATTAGATATTTACAGCTATGGAATTTAAAAAATTAGAATTACAAGAAGCGTCAGGCTGGTTTAAACGATTTATAAAATCACCTCAAATAAAAAAAACAGTTTTATTTACCATCATAGGTGCCGGAGTTGGATTTCTTTATTTTTATATAAGCAAAGGAAGAGATATGAATATCATGGAAACCGGCGAAATAATCCAAAGTTTATTGGTTGGAGGTTTCTTTGGTTTCTTTATTACCAATAGTCCTTGTGCAAGGAATAAATGTTAGTTTTAATTCAACTCGCTGAGAATTGAATATTTGAAATTATGTTAAATATGTTCAGACCTATTACACAATTTTGCTTTAATTGTCCTATAATGTTCTGCATTATGTTAATATAGCTTTGGTAAATAACTTTTGTGTATGCCTTGAGGAACGAATGGCATAAAACAAAAGTTACCAATGTTTTATTGATTTTTTTAGGGTAAGAAAAAGAAAAATTACTCCTTTCAGTCGTGAGAATAGTTCTCTTCTAAATATCTTCAAACGGAACACTTTTTTTACGTAACTTAGTGTAGAAAAATGGGTGTGGAGTGATGGTTATAAAAGTTTATATAAATATCTCATAACATGATATATTTTATAACAAATTTCTTACATTTATCTACAAATTTTTAAAAATGAACCGTATTAAAATTGTACTTGAGGAAAAAGGTATTAAGCAAACCTGGTTAGCTGAAAAACTTGGTAAGAGCTATAATATGATAAATTCTTACGCTCAAAATAGACGGCAACCAAGTTTAGTTGATTTGAACAAAATTGCTGAAATATTAAATGTGGACATACGTGATTTAATTCAAAGTAATAAAGAAGATTAAGACATGGATGTACATAATAAAGAAACTAGAAGTTACAATATGTCTCAAATCAAGGGCAAGAACTCAAAGATTGAACTATTTGTAAGAAAATTTCTCTTTAAAAATGGATTTCGATATAGAATACATGATAAAAATATTATTGGTAAACCAGATATTGTTTTACCGAAATATAAAACCATAGTTGACATAAGAGGATGTTACTGGCATGGACATGAGAATTGTAAATACGGAGACAAAGTAAAGCCTGATTCAGTTATTGCGCAGAAAAGAATAAAAGACGCTAAACAAAGGGATAAAAGAAATATTGAAGAATGGGAAAAGCTTGGTTGGAAAGTAATAGTTGTATGGGGCAGATGCGAACTTGAAGATAAAAGAAAAGGATATTCAGAAATTAGAGATAAGAGATTAAATAAATTGAAACAACAAATTTTAAGTAATTTAAATAATGAATAATACTATTCCAGTAATTGATTTATTTGCTGGACCTGGTGGTCTTGGTGAAGGTTTTTCTTCTTTAATGGAAGGAGGGAAGCCTGTTTTTGATATAAAATTATCAATTGAAAAAGAAGAAAATGCTCATAAAACATTGACCTTACGCAGTTTTTATCGTCATTTCAAAAAAGCTGGAAAAAAAATACCAAATGAGTATTATGATCTTTTACATGAAAAAGATTTAAAAGAACGCGAAAAGAAATTTGCTAAATTGTTTGAGACGTATAAAAATGAAGGAAATAAAGCAAAAGAAGAGGCTCAATTGATTGAATTAGGCAAAGTTAAATCAGAAATCGTTGATAAAAAAATTCGTAATGCACTTAGCAATATCAAAGAATGGGTTTTGATAGGAGGTCCACCTTGTCAGGCATATTCACTTGCTGGACGCTCTAGAGTTGGTGGAATTAACGAAGAAGATGCTCGAGTTTATCTGTATAGAGAATACCTAAGAATAATTGCATTTCATCATCCTGCTGTTTTTGTTATGGAAAATGTTAAAGGATTGCTATCTGCTAAAGTTGGTGATCAAAAGGTTTTTCACTGGATTTTAAATGATTTAAGAGATCCTTCAAAGTTATTCCCTGGTAAAGAATCACCTAAATATAAATTGTATTCTTTGGTAACTGATAATGTTAAAAAAGATAAAGACTTTTTAATAAAAGCTGAAAATTATGGAATTCCACAAAAGAGACACAGAGTAATTCTTTTAGGTATCAGAGAAGATATAAATTCAAAACCTGGTTTTTTACAGAAAAGGAAAGAAGTTACTTTGGATTCTGTTATTGGAGGCTTACCTGAAATCAGAAGCCGACTTAATAGAAAATTTATTGGAAATGAAATTGTAAAAGGTAAAAAGAAAAGAAAATATAAACGAGTTCTTGATAGTGATAGAGAATGGTATAATCTAATACAAGAGTTTTTAAATGAAATCAAAACATGGAACGGTTTCTCTGAAATTGATGAGAATCAATTTATCTTAAATGAAATTAATTCTTTTGGTTCTGAGTTTATTAGTTGTGAAAAGACAATAAATAGAAATCACTCATTATATCATTGGTATATAGATAAACGACTTAAAGGAGTAATAAATCATGAGTCTAGGTCACATCTTATTGATGATTTAAAGCGATATATATTTCTTGCTATATATACAAAATTATATAACAACTTTCCTAGATTAAAAGACTATAAAAGATATAGTAAAAGTTTACTACCTGAGCATGAAAGTGCAAATTCCGGTAAATTTACAGATCGTTTTAGAGTACAATTACCGAATAATGCAGCAACTACTATTACCAGCCATATATCAAAAGATGGACACTATTATATACATTATGATTATAAACAAATGAGAAGCTTAACAGTGCGAGAAGCAGCCAGAATACAAACTTTTCCTGATAATTATCTATTTTGTGGATCACGTACGAAACAATTCCATCAAGTAGGTAATGCAGTTCCGCCGTTCTTAGCATATCAAATTGCAGATATTGTAAGTGGAATTGTATAATACATATAAATTGATATATTTTGTGATATATATTTGCTTATGTAGTATTTTTATGTTATATTTGCGGCTATATATCAAACAATATATCAATCATGGCAACAAAAACTAAACGAGAAAGATTTGAAGAAGTCGCTGGAAGTAGGGTTCAAATGGTACTTGACAAATTGGAAAATCTTTCCAAATGTGCAAACAGACGTAATTATGAATTTACGGAAAAAGACATTGATAAAATGTTTAAAGCAATAAATGAACAACTAAAAGTTGTTAAAATGAAATTCGATTCAGAAATTGGATCAAACTCCAAAGAAAAAAAAGTTTTTAAATTTTAGATAATGATAAACTGGAAATTTAGACAAAAAGCTGAAGGTGAGGTAAAGGAAGATCCAATCCAAGGACGTTTTTTTACTACCAGTGATGTTGGAAATATCACAACGGCTTTAATTAGAGAATCAATTCAGAACTCTCTTGACGCTAGAATTGATAAAACAAATGTCCCTACTATTGTTAGGTTTGTGTTAAATAACAATGGTTTGAAACCAGATGAATACCAAATATATTTTAATGATTTAACTGCTCATTTAAAATCCGATGATAGCGGCTTAGATGATTTGCCGAATTTCTATCAACCAATGCCTTATCTTGTAGTTGAAGACTATAATACCACAGGACTAGAAGGGGATTTATTTGAAGATAGTGATCCTATAAAAAGTGATTTAAACAAACATAATTTCTACTGGTTTTGGAGAAATGTTGCTAGATCAGGTAAAGGAGCAAATGACATTGGACGGTGGGGGGTTGGTAAAACCGTTTATTCAGCATCATCAATAATTAACACTTTTTTTGGTTTAACTGTAAGGAAGGAAGATAGTAAAAAATATCTAATGGGGAAAAGTGTCTTGAAATGGCATAAATTAGAAGATAATACTAATTGGTTTTGTCCATATGGTTTTTATGCAAAATATGAGGATAAAGAAAAGTATTTTGCCATACCTTTTAATTCAGACGAAGATTATTCTGTAATTAAAACATTTGAAGAAACTTTTAATATTAATAGAAACTGTGATGATTATGGATTAAGTGTATTAATTCCATTTCCTAAGCAAGAGATTTGTGAAGAGAGTATAATAAAATCAGTTATTGAGCAATATTTTTATCCAATAATAGAAGGAAAGTTAGTAGTAAAAGTTAAAACGAATAATCAGGATGAAATTATAATAAATAGTGATACAATTGGAAAAATCATTGATAAAGTTGATTATGAACTATTAAGTAGTGGCAAAAATTTAAAAAAAATATTTGAACTTGTTACAAAATCCATAATAATTGATGAGAAAGAATATATAAAATTTTTAATACCACCTTTAGATAAAGCACCACGTTGGCAAGACACATGGCTTTATGATGATAAAATTTTCAAAAAGATTACTGATTCTATCTTTAACTTTGAAAATGGTGAAATTATTCCTTTTAAAATTCCACTAAAAGTTGAAGAGAAGAATAAAGCACCAGAAATTTGTTGGTATAAAGTTTTTGTACAATATGATGGTTTTCTAAATGAAACAGATGCATATTTTATTAGAGATGGTGTTACAATAACGGGAATAAAAACAATAAAAAAGAAGGGATTTAGAATCCTTGTTGTAATAGATGATCCAAATATGGCAAGAATGTTTGGAGATTCTGAAAATCCGGCTCATACTGAATTTCAAAAAGATTCTCCACATTTTTTAAATAAATATATTCATGGAGCAGAATGTATTTCATTTATTACTAATACTGTTAGTAATTTATATAAACTTTTAATGCAACCTTCACAAGGGACCGATGAAGAAATTTTAAAAGATATTTTTTATTTAGATATAGAAACGGCTCCAGAAAAGAATGTGACTAAGCCAAAAGACAAAAATGGTGAAGAACATGAATCAATCAATATTCCAGATATTGAAACTCCTATAAAACCTTATATTTTAAAAAAGGTCGAAGGTGGAATTCAAATAGATGATAATCCAAGAAGCGAAGTAATACCAAATAATATCTTAATTCAATTAGCATATATTTTACCAAAAGGGAATCCATTGAAAAAATACCACGAATGGGATTTTAATCTAGCAGATTCTATAATTAAAATTGAAACCGAAGGTATTAACATATTGTCTGTAAATAAAAATAAACTTGAAGTCCAGGCAAAAGAAAAACCTTTTAAAATAAAAATATCTGGATTTGATAATGAAAGAGACATTTTTGTTAAAATCAAATAATTATGATAAGAAAATTTAATTATACAAATAGAAAAAAAATAGATCGAAGTTCTGTACACATAAAAGTATCAAAGGTTAATAAAATTAAAACATTTGAAGTTCAATTAGATATTAGCAATATGAAATTACCTGATCATGCTAAAGTGTATATAGAAGCATATTATAAAACTAATTTTATGCGATTCTATTTTGGAACAGTATCAAATATAGTACACCCCAAAAGTACTGAATTAACTAATTTTAATGGGACTGATGTTGTATTTTTTAGAATTAAAGTTGTTGATGAATCAAATATTAATGGCAGAATCTTAGCTATGTTATCAGGATTACAAGCAAGAGAAAATGAACAAGAAAATGAAAATAGAAAATCTATTTTAGTTGTAAACTATAATGCAGACTTAGGTCAAAGACTATTTCATTTAGAGTTTAATGAAATTGACCTTTTTCCTATTCTTGAAATAAATAAGAAATTGGAAAATCAAAAAGAACTAGTAAGATCTGATATTTTCATTACAACAATTTATCCTTCAATTATAAAAGAAATTGCTAACGAAATTATATATGATACAGATGAATGGGAAGAAGAAGATGATAACTGGCAAGGATATTGGCTGAAATATTTTAATTCAGTACTTGGATTAAATACTCCAAGACCAAATAATAATGATGACGATATGATAAAAAAACAGTGGGTTGAAGATATTACTGATGCTTTCTGTCAAAAATACAAGGTAATTCCTAAGTTTTCATTAATAAATAACAATTAGTATGAAAATTAGAATAAGACAATTTAATGAACTTGGTTTAAAAATGTTTGCCGAATATATTGCGCAAATTAGATCAAAAGAAAGAGATAGAATTCCTTATGATTTTATTACAAATAATGAATTTTCGATTGAATTGGCTGATGATATTAATGTTGAGATCAACACTTTTGAAAAAAGGGAAGACCTGATTAAGTATTTATATCCTAAAATAAAAACTATTAATATTACCAATCTTTACTATAGAAGTAGTCTTTGGTCTTGGCTTAGTGCTGCATATTTTGATTCAATTTGCCCGCAACATGAAGATGGCTCTCGCACTATATATGCAAATGAAAGATATATATTAAATACCGGTCAATGGAATAGATATTATCGTCATTTAATTGCTTCACCTTTAAGATTATACCATGAAATAGGAAATGATGAATTATCAAAATTCTACTTATATGGAAAACCTAATATATTCGGTGATATATTCGAACAATTAGCTTCAAGACAAGAATTTGCAACAGTTGCAGGTATTATTGAAGCTGCTTTATTGCTTTATTGGGATTATGAGAATGATAGACCTAAATTAGGTTCAACAAATAGAAATAAGAAAGGTAATATTAGAAGATTTGTCAGTTCAATTCTGCCACAATTTGAAATGACTTACGATATAAACTCTATGAATGGAGAAGATATTTTAAAATTACTTCCACAAGAATTTGAAGATTGGAAGTAGACTTTATTATGTTAAATAGAAATTATTAATGTGCGCTACAAAGTGTGTCAGACGTGCAAAACGGCGAGCAATGCTCCCGATAGCTATCGGGAGGCATAGGATCGGAAAAACATCTGTTAAGAAACCTTTGAATAATATAGATAAGGAATCACTTCATATCGGAATTAATTTAACCAAATTCATTTGTCAGTAAACTTCCAAATAATCGGCAATGAATTTTTCTTGTGCGTTGAAAAAAAATAAATTATTGGAAGAGCGTTTTCAAAGCGTTGGACAATTTGCTTACAATTAATTAATTCATAAAAGCAAATTTATAAAAGCAAATTTTAGCTTAGCCGAGGTGGCTATTTAAAATAATGACGAATTATAGGACAATTGAGGGCTGTTAAGTCCACGAGAATTGAATATTTACATTTTAATAAGAATTATCCATAAAAACGATTTCTAACAAATAAACGCCTTAGAATTATTATTTATAAACTGTAATATCATCCGGAATATTAAAATCTAGAAAAGAAATATTTCTATTTACCCAAAGGGCGAAGTGTTAACGGAGACATAATATATGAATTATAGCTGACGGTAATGGAATGTGGAAATGCAAAAACCTTAACATAATTTCTATCGTTATCGAGCTAACGTCCGACAACTGAAATTATATTAAATATGCCTTACAGGCCTATTACACAATTTTGCTTTAATTGTCCTATAATTAATATTATGTTAAATAGGTAATTTTATAATAAAGGGGAAATTAATCAATCTCCCCTTTTTTAAATTTATTGAGCTTCTTCCATCTTTTTAGAAATCTCTTCGTATTTCTCGGTCATTTTTAATCGATAATACAAAGTTCGTAAAGTAGATATAATACCTTTATCATTTGGCTCTAATTCATGTGATTTTTCGATATAAGGCAATGCTTCTTTAAATTTAGCATCGGCTTTCTCTTTGGCCTCCAGGTATTTCTCATTATCGGTAAGTTTATTTGCTTCGTCAGTTAAAGCAACTCCCTCATTAAAATAAAGCACACCTAAATTATAATATGCCTCAAAAAATTCAGAATCAATCTCAATGGCCTTTTTATATTTCTCTTTTGCTTTATCTTGATCTCCAATTTTATCATATAAATGGGCTTCTGCAGTATAAAATTGTGGATTATTAGGGTCTCTTTCTCTAGCTAATTTTAAATATTTAAAAGCTTCCTCAGCTTCTTCAGCCTCTAATAAATAATAATTAATTATGGAGCCTAATAAACTTTGATTTTCAGGATATCTTTCAAACCCTTCTTTTAGGATTGAAACATATTTATCGGTTTCGCCTTTAATTTTATAAGTTTCTGCCATTAAAGCATAAGTATCACCTTCACCATAGCCATATTCAGCTGCTTTTTTGTAGTATTCAATGGCTTCATCATATTTTCCAACACGTTGGGCTGTAAGAGCTGTATTAAAGATAATTGCTGTATCAATTTCTCCTCCAAAAACAGGCATTTCTTTTACTTCCAGTGATTTTTCAAAATATTTATATGCTTTTTCTAAATCTTCGTTCTGATAAGCTTCAACTCCTTTATTTATAAATTGATTAGCCATAGTAAGCATTTTAGCATCAATAAGCCCTTGATACATATTACTACCTTCTAGGTTATATGCTTTTTTGTAATTATCAAAAGCTTCAAACAAAGGATATTCGCTTAAATTTTCAAACTCAGGATTATCACTATTTGCAATGGCTTCATAGGTTAATCCTTTAACATAATATGTTTTAGCCCAGTCCTTAGTATCCTCGGCTTTTTCAGCTACATTTAAAGCTTTAATAGCTGTATCTAAGTTTATTCCTTCTTCTGCCCAGCGTTGAGCATTAGAAACCAGTGCCTTATTACCCCCACAACTAGTTGCTAATATGGCCATGGCAGATACAAATAAAATTGGATAAAATTTCTTTATACGTTTCATTGTTTTCATATTTTATAAGTTAATTTTTGCCAAAATTAAAACATTTATCGTTGATGTCAAATTTTCAGTATTACTTTTCGTCTATTCTTGATGATCTTTTAATTCTCATCCTGCTCAATTTCATCATCCAGCACTACATCTTCTTCATCTTTTTCGATTTGTGCAACAGCTGCAATCATATCATTATTACGTAAATTAATTAATTTTACACCCTGTGTTGCCCGTCCGGTAACCCTAATATCTTTTACGGCCACTCGAATAGTAATTCCAGAACGATTTATAATCATCAAATCAATATCATCGTTTACTCCTTTAATGGCAACCATTTTTCCGGTTTTTTCGGTAATATTCAGTGTTTTTACACCTTTTCCTCCCCTATTGGTAATTCGGTATTCATCAATGGTTGAACGTTTGCCAAATCCTTTTTCTGAAACAACTAATATTTCGTTATCCGATTCTTCAACCCAAACCATGCCTATTACTTCATCATCTTTTTTACTTAACGTAATTCCTCGTACTCCCGAACCGGTTCTTCCAATCGCTCTAACTTTCGATTCATTAAACCGTACTGCTTTTCCTTCTTTCGTAGCCAGGATTAATTCACTTTCTCCGTCTGTTAATTTTGCTTCCAGTAAATGATCTCCTTCTTTAATGGTAATAGCATTTACCCCATTTACTCTTGGGCGTGAATAAGCTTCAAGTAGCGTTTTTTTGACTATTCCTTTTTTGGTACACATCACAATATAATTGTTCCTGATATACTCTTCATCGTCGAGGCTTCGAACATTAATAAAAGCCTTAACATTATCATCGGGTTCAATATTTATAAGATTTTGAATTGCCCTGCCTTTCGAACTTCTAGTGCCTTCGGGAATTTGATAAACTTTTAACCAGAAACATTTTCCTGCAGCCGTAAAGAAAAGCATTGTATTATGCATTGATGCAATAAACATATGTTCCAGAAAGTCTTCATCCCGGGTTGTACTACCTTTAGAGCCTACTCCTCCTCTATGCTGAGTTTTAAAATCGGTAACTGGTGTTCTTTTAATATATCCTAAATGAGATATTGTTATAACCATATCTTCATCAGCATAAAAATCCTCAGGATTAAACTCTCCTTCATCAGGAACAATTTCTGTCCTCCTTTCGTCACCATAAGTTTTTTTAACCTCAATCAGCTCGTCTTTGATGATTTGCATACGTAAATCTACGCTTTCTAAAATAGATTTTAAATATGCAATTAATTTTTGAATTTCAGTATATTCTTCTTTAACCTTATCACGCTCTAAACCAGTAAGCTTTTGGAGCCTCATTTCAAGAATAGCTTTAGCTTGAATCTCAGAAAGTTCAAACTTATTCATAAGCCCTTCTTTAGCTTCGTCAGGAGTTCGTGAGGCTCTAATTAATGCAATCACGTCATCTAAATGATCCAATGCAATTAATAACCCTTCAAGTACATGTGCTTTCTTCTCAGCCTGATCCAATTCATATTTTGTTCTTCGGATAACGATTTCATGTCTATGACTTACAAAGTTTTGAATCAGCTGCTTAAGATTAAGTGTTTTAGGCCTACCTTTAACTAAAGCAATATTATTTACATTAAATGAAGTTTGAAGTTGAGTATATTTATATAGCTTATTAAGAACAACATTGGCAATGGCATCCTTACGGATATCATAAACAATTCGCATTCCAGTTCGATCCGATTCATCATTGATATTAGAGATCCCTTCAATTTTCTTATCATTCACCAATTCAGCAGTTTTCTTAATTAACTCTGCTTTATTTACCTGATAAGGAATTTCAGTAACAATAATTTTTTCTCTTCCATTGGAATCGGTTTCAATTTCAACTTTCGAACGGATAACAATTCTTCCTCTCCCTGTTTCAAATGCATCTTTTATGCCTTGATAGCCATAAATTATACCACCGGTAGGAAAATCCGGAGCTTTAATATATTGCATCAACTCCTCAATCTCTATATCATTATTATCAATATAGGCGATAATGGCATCAATGGTTTCAGATAAATTATGGGGAGGCATATTTGTAGCCATTCCCACAGCAATTCCCGATGCTCCATTAACCAATAAATTAGGGATTCTGGTAGGTAAAACGGTAGGTTCTTTTAGTGTATCATCAAAATTCAATTGAAAGTCTACGGTATCTTTATCTAAATCTCGTAAAATATCTTCTGATATTTTTTGCAATCTAGCTTCGGTATATCTCATAGCAGCAGGGCTGTCACCATCAACCGATCCGAAATTACCCTGTCCGTCAACTAAAGGATATCGTAAAGACCAGGGTTGAGCCATTCGTACCATAGCTTCATAAACAGATGAATCTCCGTGTGGGTGATATTTACCCAGCACCTCTCCTACAATTCTTGCTGATTTTTTATGCGATTTATTTGGGGTTATTCCAAGTTCCGACATTCCGAATAATACTCTTCGGTGTACCGGCTTAAAACCATCCCTTACATCGGGCAATGCTCTTGAAACAATAACCGACATTGAATAATCAATGTAGGCCGATTTCATCTCCTCTTCGATATTTATTTTATGAATCCTTTCTTCTTCTGCCATATCTTCAACTTATTATTAAATTTTGAATTTTTCTTTAAAATCATACAAAAATACTAAAATAGCTGTTTATAAACGAATATTTTAAGCTTATAATTAATGATTTTTCAACAATTAATTGTTCATAACATTTGCTACATAGATAAGGGTTAACCAATATTCTTAAGGGTATCTGAACAAGTTGAAAATTAAATTGTTTTACAATTTAATTAACAACCACCAAAATGAAAAAAATAGGTAGTGTTTAAATCTATTTCAGTAGAAATAAATGATTATTTTTTATTTTTAAAGGGTTATGTATTAATTTTGTTTTTTTAAGAGTTCGAATATTATTTGGATATATAAATTATGGATGCAAAATTTTCACAACGAATAAAAGATGTTTTAAGTTATAGCAAAGAAGAAGCTGTCCGGCTTGGCAATGCATATATAGGTACTGAACATTTGCTGTTAGGTATTTTACGCGAAGGCGAAGGAATTGCGATTAATGTACTGGAAAACTTAAATATAAATCTTATTAATCTCAAAAGATCAATTGAGCAAAGGATTCAATCGGATGAGAAGATAAAACTCTCTGATTCTGATAATATCCCTCTATTTAAAACAGCCGAAAGGGCGTTAAAGCTTGTTTACCTAGAAGCACGTTCATTCAATAGCCCTACAGTAAATACAGGGCATCTACTCTTAGCTATATTAAAAGATGAAAATAGTGTGGTAACCCAATTTCTTGAAGAAAGAAATATTAATTATCAAACGATAAGGTCAGAGATGGAATCGATTGTTCCTGAGGCAAAAGCAGATTTTGAAGATGAAGAAAATGAAATTTCTTTTGGTTCAGGTAAAGGAAGTGGCCATGGCTCGTCGCAACCAGGGCCAAAATCAAAATCAGAAACTCCTGTTTTAGATAATTTTGGCATTGATTTAACTAAAGCAGCAGAAGAAAATACTTTAGACCCTATCGTAGGCAGAGAAAAAGAAATTGAACGCCTGGCGCAGATACTTAGCCGAAGAAAGAAAAATAACCCTGTATTGATAGGAGAACCGGGAGTTGGAAAATCAGCCATTGTTGAAGGTTTAGCCTTGCGAATTGTACAGCGAAAAGTTTCCCGGGTACTTTTTGATAAACGTGTAATCACGTTAGATTTAGCTTCCATTGTTGCCGGAACAAAATATCGTGGGCAATTTGAAGAACGAATGAAAGCCATATTAAATGAGCTTTCTAAATCAACAAATATTATTTTATTTATTGATGAAATTCATACCATAGTAGGTGCCGGTGGAGCAACAGGTTCGCTGGATGCTGCTAATATGTTAAAGCCAGCCCTTGCTCGTGGTGAAATTCAATGTGTCGGAGCTACTACCCTGGACGAATACCGTCAGCATATTGAAAAAGATGGCGCTTTAGAACGCCGTTTCCAAAAAGTGATGGTAGACCCAACTTCGGAAGAAGAAACCATTGAAATCCTGCATAATATCAAAGCAAGATATGAAGACCACCATAACGTAAGCTATACTGATGATGCTATAGAAGCATGCGTTAAATTAACCATGCGTTATATTAGCGACCGTCATTTACCTGATAAAGCTATAGATGCACTGGATGAATCGGGGTCGCGTGTACATATTTCGAATATTGTAGTTCCTAATCGTATTATTGAACTGGAAAAACAAATCGAAAATATAAGAAATGAAAAAATAGCTGCCGTAAAGAATCAAAATTTTGAAAAAGCTGCAAGTTTTAGAGATACAGAAAAAAAATTAATAGATAATCTTGAACAAGAGAAAGACAACTGGGAGAAAGAACTCATTAAAAACAGAGAAAGGGTTTCTGAAGAAGAAGTTGCCGAGGTTGTAGCCATGATGACCGGTGTTCCTGTTCAACGTATAGCACAAGCTGAAGGTGCACGTTTAATGGTGATGGGGGACGAATTGAAGAAAAATGTGATTGGCCAGGATGAAGCGATTGGTAAAATTGTGAAATCGATCCAGCGTAATCGTGCGGGACTAAAAGATCCCAACAAACCAATTGGTTCGTTTATTTTCTTAGGCCCTACTGGTGTTGGAAAAACACAATTAGCCAAAATTCTTGCCCTCTATTTGTTCGATAGCGTGGATAACCTGATTCGAATGGATATGAGTGAATATATGGAAAAATTTTCTGTATCAAGATTAGTTGGAGCTCCCCCGGGATACATTGGTTACGAAGAAGGCGGACAATTAACAGAAAAAGTACGTAGAAAACCTTATTCTGTTGTATTACTTGATGAAATTGAAAAAGCTCATCCGGATGTTTTCCATCTATTATTACAGGTACTGGATGAAGGACAGCTAACAGATAGCCTTGGAAGAAGAGTGGATTTCAGGAATACCATTATTATTATGACATCGAATATTGGTAGCCGCCAAATAAAAGATTTTGGGCAGGGCGTTGGTTTTTCAACCAAGGCAAAACAAGAATCGGCAAGTCATCATACAAAAAGTGTAATACAAAATGCTTTGAAACGATCTTTTGCACCCGAATTCTTAAACCGACTGGATGACGTAGTTATTTTTAATTCGCTTACTAAAGAAGACATCTATAAAATTATTGACATTGAACTAAGAGGACTTTATAAACGGGTTGAAAATCTTGGTTATTCGGTTGAAATTAGTCAAGATGCTAAGGATTATATCACAGAAAAAGGATTTGATGTGAACTTTGGTGCCAGGCCATTAAAACGTGCTATACAGAAATACCTTGAAGACCCAATGGCTGAGGTGATTATTAAAACATCCATAAAAGAGGGCGAAATACTAAAAGTTGGTTATAATAAACAAACGGATGAAATAGTAATTACACCTACTCCTGGCGGCAAAAAATTACCAAAGGGAAAACCCAAAGATAAACAACAAAAAAAGGACTAAACGTCGTAAACAAAGCCTTACTTTTATTGTTATAAAGTAAGGTTTTTTTAATTCATAAAAATTGAATAACTATGGAAAAAAATAAAAATAAAGTAACATTTATGGGCAATCCGGTAACTTTGCTGGGTAAAGAAACAAAAGTAAATGACAAAGCCGTAGATTTTGAGGTTTTAAATAATAATCTTGAATCGGTAAAACTATCTGATTTTGATGGTAAAGTAAAAATTTTATCCTTATTCCCTTCTATTGATACCGGTGTTTGCTCAAAACAAAACCATGTGTTTAATGAAAAAGCAGCAAATTTAAGCGATGATATTGTTATTTTGGCCATTTCGAATGACCTGCCTTTTGCATTGAAAAGATTTTGTGGTGCCGAAGGTATCGATAATCTTATCACTTTATCAGATCATAAGGATTTGGATTTTTCATCAAAATATGGTTTTTTAATTGAAGAATTGAGGTTAATAGCCCGTGGAGTTATTGTGATCGATAAAGATAATACGGTGAAGTATGTGGAATATGTTCCTGAAATTGGAGAAGAACCTGATTATGAGTCGGCTATAAATGCAGCTAAATTATTGGTTTAGTATATATTTTCGTATTCTTTATAAGCCACAGAGAAAATATAAATCTTTGTGGTTTTTTTATTTTATTTTTCCATAAAGATCAAAATCATCAGACTTTATGATTTTAACCGTATAAAATGAACCCACACTCAATTTTTGGTTAGCGGCATCGATGATAACTTCATTATCTACTTCGGGCGAATCAAATTCCGTACGTCCAATATAATATTCTCCCTCTTTTCTATCAATTAAAACTTTAAATAATTTTCCTATCTTTCTTTTATTCAATTCATTAGATATATCTTGCTGAACCTCCATTAACTCATCCATTCGAGCCTTTTTTACTGAAAATGGGATATCGTCTTTATACTGCAAGGCTGAGTAAGTATTTTCCTCCTCAGAGTAAATAAAAACTCCTAAACGTTCGAATTTTGCAAACTTTACAAATTCCAATAATTCGTTAAAATCTTCATCTGTCTCACCGGGGTGCCCAACTAGCAAAGTTGTTCTAAGGGCTATATCAGGAACTTCATTTCTAATTTTCGCAATTAATTTATACGTATCGTTTTTTGTATGACCTCTCCGCATCATTTTTAACATTTTATCACTGATATGTTGTACAGGGATATCTAAATACTTACAAATATTTTTACGGTTTTGCATCAAACTTAAAACATCATTGGGAAACAATGCTGGAAATGCATAATGTAAACGCAACCATTGAATCCCTTTAATGGATGAGAGCCGCTCAATTAATTCGGCGAGTTTGGAAGATTTATATAAATCATATCCATAATAGGATAAATCCTGGGCAATAAGAATTATCTCTTTTGCTCCATTTTTCACTAGCCTTTTGGCTTCTTCCTCAATATCTTCAATAGGCCTTGACTTATGTTTTCCTTTGATAAGTGGAATTGCACAAAAAGAACATTTACGGCCACACCCTTCCGATATTTTTAAATAAGCATAATGTTTAGGAGTAGTAACCAACCGTTCACCTACCAAATTATACTTATATCGTCCACCGATAAATTCAATTAATTCTTTTTGTTCAAAAACACCAAAATAACGATCAACAGAAGGTATTTCTTTTTCTAATTCAACCTTATATCTTTCTGACAGGCAGCCAAAAACAATTATTTTTTCGATTTTATTTTGTTTCTTTAATTCTTCAAATTGCAGAATCATTTCAATCGACTCTTTTTTGGCATCGTTAATAAACCCACAAGTGTTAATTATTACAATTTCAGAGGTTTGGTTTGAATTATGTTTTACCGAGAAACCATTTGAAACCAGCTGTTTCATTACATATTCAGAATCTACCAGGTTTTTTGAACAGCCTAATGTAATAATATTTATATGCTTATTCTTCTGTTTTGTTTTCATCAAAACTTTTTAATTGTCTATTTGGTATATATTGAAGTTAATCGGAAAAGAGAGAATCGACAAATTCTTTTTTATTGAAAACTTGTAAATCTTCCATTTTTTCACCAATACCAATATATTTTACCGGAATTTTAAACTGGTCTGAGATACCAATTACTACGCCACCTTTAGCCGTCCCATCCAATTTTGTTAAAGCTAGTGCAGTAACGTCTGTTGCATGGGTAAACTGTTTAGCTTGTTCAAAGGCATTCTGGCCTGTAGAACCGTCCAGAATTAATAATATTTCATGTGGAGCTCCATCTACAACTCGATTCATCACTTTTTTTATTTTAGATAGCTCATTCATCAGGTTGATTTTGTTATGTAATCTGCCAGCAGTGTCAATAATGACTACATCAGCATTGTTTGATTTAGCAGAAGTTAATGTATCAAAAGCAACTGAAGCTGGATCAGAGCCCATTTTCTGTTTTATAATAGGTACACCAACTCTGTCTGCCCAAATGGTAAGCTGATCCACAGCTGCTGCACGAAAAGTATCTGCAGCACCAAGATAAACTTTCTTTCCCATATTTTTAAACTGATAAGCCAGTTTACCAATAGTTGTAGTTTTCCCAACTCCGTTAACACCAACAACCATAATAACATAGGGTTTATTATTTGAACTAAATGATAATTCAATATCGGAAGAATTATTTTCTTCTAGTAAAGCAGCAATTTCTTCTTTTAAAATATTGTTTAATTCTTCGGTACTGAGATATTTATCCCGGGATACACGTTTTTCAATTCGTTCAATAATTTTCAGAGTAGTATCAACGCCTACATCAGATGTTATGAGCACTTCTTCCAAATTATCCAATACCTCATCATCAACTTTTGTTTTTCCAATTACAGCACGTGATAATTTTTTTAAAACGTTTTCTTTTGTTTTTTCTAATCCTTTATCTAATGTTTTTTTCTTCTCTTTCGAAAATATTCCAAATGTACCCATGGGTTTTTTGTTTTCTAAATTAATGTATGTCAGCCTGTAAATTTAATATAATTTGAGTAAATGGCAGAAATAAAATAGGCTTTCTTTTGAGGAAAGAAAGCCTATTTTATTGGTAATATATTAAGATTTATTTCTTTGCAAAGAATTCTTTTATTTTTTCGTTATTTACCATTTCTTCAATATACTGGTAACTGCCTTTTTCAGTTTTAACCATTTTAATGCATTTGGTTAAATTCCGACCAGTGCCTGTTTGTAATGTTGCAACTGCTTTTTTTGCCATAATTCAATTATTTTATTTCTTTATGAACGGTTACTTTTTTTAATATTGGATTATATTTTTTAAGTTCCAGCCTTTCCGTTGTATTCTTTTTATTCTTTGTTGTTATATATCTTGAAGTACCTGGTTGACCTGAATCTTTATGTTCTGTACATTCTAAAATAACCTGTACTCTGTTTCCTTTTTTTGCCATGATCTACACTCCCTATTTTAATACTTATTAATATAACCTTTTTCTTTCGCTTTTTCTAAAGCAGCTTTCAAACCAATTTTATTGATGGTTCGAATAGCCGAAACGGAAACTTTCAAAGTTATCCAGCGATCTTCTTCTTCAAAATAAAATTTCTTTGTCAATAAATTTGGATAAAACTTTCGCTTAGTTCTCCTCTTAGAGTGGGAAACATGATTCCCCACCATGACCTTTTTTCCTGTAATTTGACAGATTCGTGACATTTTTATCTAATTTTTTTATTGTATTCTAAAAACAGAACGCAAAATACGTGATTTTTATTTAATTATTCAAATATATTAACAATTATTTTTTAAAAAATCATCAATTTTTCTCGCTTAATATCAATTTTTGTAACATATTAATAGCTGTAAGCGATGCTCGTTGAATATTTCTATTTCTTTGGTCTCCAAAAATAAATTTTTGGCTAATCACCGTGTCTTTACTGGAAACTGCAATCCATGTAGTACCAACCGGTTTTTCCCTGCTTCCACCGGTTGGCCCGGCTATACCAGAGGTAGCAATAGAAAAATTGGTGTTAAATAATTTCAAAACACTTTGTGCCATTTCTTCAACTACTTGTTTACTTACTGCGCCATAAATTTCTATATTTCTTTTATTTACATTTAAAATATTTTCTTTTATTTCATTTGAATAAGCAATAATCCCTCCTTTAAAATATTCAGAACTTCCCGGAATAGATGTAATCAATTGTCCAATATTACCACCAGTACAACTTTCTGCAACACTAACCGTGGCATTTTTTTGTTTTAACAATTTACCTAAACTTTCTTCTAACTTCTCTTCATCATATCCACATATATAATCCGGAATGATTTTTTTTAATGTTTCTACTTTATTTTGAATCATCTCCTCAAGATACTTCCAGTTTTTTCCTTTACCGGTTATTCTTAATTTTATGATCCCTGGAGAAGGTAAATAAGCTACAGATAATTCCTTTGGTAAGGTTTTCTCCCATTCTTCCAGCATTTCGGCTAATTTTGATTCGGACAATCCCTGCGTTAAAATGATTTTATGTAAAATAAAAAAATCTTTGTACCGTTTTTTTAGTTTTTCAAGAATTTGGTTATTCATCATCTCTTTCATTTCGAAAGGAACTCCCGGCATTGATATAATAATTTTGTCCCTATTTTCGAACCACATTCCGGGTGCTGTACCAATTGTATTTTGAATTACAGAACAATTTTCCGGAACTAAAGCCTGTTGTTTGTTTCTTTCATTTAAGTCAGCGTTTCGTTTGCTTACAAAGGTTTTTATATTTTCAAGCACTTGGCCATTCATCACTAATTTAACGCGAAAATATTTTGCAAGTGCAATTTTTGTAATATCATCATTGGTTGGGCCTAACCCTCCGGTTAATATCACCAAACTTGTCGATTTATCAACTTGTTCTAAAGCTTTAAATATAGATTCCTTTTTATCTGATATAGAAACTATTTTATGAATATCAATTCCTAAAAGATTAAGCTTATTGGCTATCCAGGCTGCATTCGTATCAACAACCTGGCCTATTAACAATTCATCTCCTATGGTTATAATTTCTGCATTCATAGTTTAAATTACTGGTTAAATTGATCAATAAATTGTAAACGTTTCAACAATGGCGGGTGTGAATAATGAACAAACACATAAGCCGGGTGTGGTGTAAGGTTTGATAAATTGTTGACTGATAGATTTTTTAATGCATTTTGTAAATATTTACCATTAAAATTTTCTGCCGCAAACTCATCGGCTGAATATTCATTTTTTCGCGAGATAATATTCATAAATAAACCAATTATTGTAGAAATCGGGCTGTAAAGAAAACCAAAGGTTACAAGCCCAAGATGGAAACTTGCTTCTTCTGCACCTAAAGCCTGTGATAAAACAGGATTGCCAACAAATAAGGATAAAATATAAAATGTAATTCCGGTTTGTAAAACAGAAGATACAACTGATATTAAAGTATGTTTTTTCTTATAATGCCCTATTTCATGTGCTAATACAGCGACAATTTCTTCAGGGCTTAATTTATCAATCAATGTATCAAACAACACAATTTTTTTCTTTTTACCCAAGCCACTAAAAAAAGCATTAGCTTTACTGCTCCGCTTTGAACCATCCATAACAAATACATTGTCGAGTTGAAAATCAACTTTTTTACAAAAATTGGTTATTTGATTTTTAAGTTCACCCTCCTCTAGTGGTTTAAGTTTGTTAAACAACGGTAGTAATAAAGAAGTATAAAACATGGTCATGAATATTGTGAAAAGGCTTACCAAAGCCCAGGCATAAATCCAAAAATACTGACCTGTTTGTTGGTAAAACCAGATAATTAATGCCAATAATCCACCGCCAATTACAGCTGTAATTAACCATCCTTTTAGTTTATCTGTAATGAATATTTTGGGTGTGGTTTTATTAAATCCAAATTTTTCTTCGATAACAAAAGTATCATAAATACTAAATGGAGTATTGAGTATGTCTGAGGCAAACATAATTATTCCAAAAAAAAGTAATGCAATTAAAATAGTGTTTGATGTTATAGATCGAGCTATTTCATCAACATAAGCAAATCCTGAGAAAGAGAGAAATAGTAAAAGTACCAGCAAATTAAAAGTGCTGGTTGCCATTGAAAATTTATGGTTTACTTTATCGTATTCCTGCGATTGACGGTATTTTTCTTCATTATAAATACCTTTTAGCTTATCGGGTAATTCAGCACTTCTCCTTGTTGCGTTTAAATAATCTAAAATTTGCTCCAACAGATAATCAAAAACCAGGATACCTATGATAATATAAAAAACAATTTGATGCATATAAAATTATTTTAGCTTAAACAGGGAGCAAAAGTAATAAAAAGAGGAAAGAAATATTAATTTTAGGTTAGATTTGATTTTTGAGTTGTTCTAACTCCCCTATTCGAGTTTGTAGAATCTGGATGTAGTATTTAGTCCTGGATTTATTTTTAATTTTATAAGAACGAGCTGCATATTCTACCGCCAGGCCAATTTCACCAAGCATCTCGCTTGCAACAGCCATATTATAAGCAGCTCTGCTTGCTATTTCACGATCAGTATCATTTAAATATTTATCCCATAATTCTGCTGCTTCGATCCATTTATTTTTTTCAACTAATTTTGCTGCTTTCTCAAAATCTTTGTTCCCTTTAACAAAATATTGTCTGGTTTCTTTTTGCCAACCGGGAAAAATACGATTCGCATAATCATAGGCAGCAAAATAAGTAGTTTCGCGAATAGATCGTTCTATTGATGGCAACTTTTCTTTTAAATTAGTTAAATTATAGGCTGCTGCATCCCAAAATATTGTATCAGAATAGGTAAAGCTATCTAATTGTTTTTTCTCAACAATGTCGTAAACCTTCCAAAAAGCTTTTATTGCAATCTCTCTGTAAGTATAATATTCTGTGTTCTCAAAATTTCCAATTCTAAATTGATCACTTTCCATTGTTAAATTTAATGAGTCGAGTATAATAAAAATGTCAACATTATTATTCTTCGAAATATGGTTAAAATATCTCCAATTTATTCCTGATTTTAAATAAAAATATCTTTTATTGGGAAATCCCCTAACGTATAAAAAATCAGTAGTATCAATAGTTGGTGCAGAATATATTGCATCTTTAAATCCTAATGCCATTTCATTGGTAATGAGCTTATATAACATTGAATCTATTTCACCATCATCATTGATATCATTCTCAAAGTTGATAAATGCTATTTTATTGAAATTTTTAGGAAAATTTATACTTGAAGGCGAAATAGTTTCTATGGTAAGGGTTTTAATTTGAGGAGCACAGTTTTGTAATAAGAATGCAAGTATAATTAAAATAATAAAGATTTTGTTTGATTTCATTTTTTATCAAATATTTATTGTTCTATTAACACAAAATAAATGCCAAAATTGTTTAAAACAAAAAATAATTAGAAAGGATTACATAAAAAAAGCACTTACTGTTTAAATATAAGTGCTTTTAATTAAAATATTTTCAATGATTATCAGGTTTGCATTGCTCCACAAACATTGATAACCTGGCCGCTAACATAAGATGAAAGCTCTGATGCTAAAAACAGTGTTGTATTAGCAACATCTTCGGGTGTACCACCACGGCGTAAAGGAATCTTTTGCTCCCAGTCTTTACGAACATCTTCAGGTAATTTAGCTGTCATTTCAGTAATAATAAAACCCGGAGCAATAGCATTACAGCGAATATTTCTTGAGCCTACCTCTTTTGCTACTGATTTGGTAAATCCAATAATTCCGGCTTTTGATGCAGAATAATTTGACTGGCCGGCATTTCCAGCTACACCAACCACCGAGCTCAGATTAATAATGGAACCTGATTTTTGTTTTAACATGTATTTTTGTGCAGATTTAGTAAAATTAAATACCGATTTAAGATTAACCTTAATTACAGTATCCCATTGTGTTTCAGTCATTCGCATTAATAGAGTGTCTTGTGTAATTCCTGCATTGTTTACTAAAATATCAACACTGCCAAATTCTTCTTGAATTTTATCTACAACTTGCTGTGTTTCTTCAAAATTACTGGCATCCGATGCATAGCATTTAGCTTTAACACCAAATTTGGTTATTTGTTGTTCAACTTCTTTTGCAGTATCGTTATACTCCAGGTCTGTAAATGCAACATTAGCTCCGTGTTCAGCTAATTTAAGAGCAATTGCTTTGCCAATACCTCTGGCTGCGCCTGTTACTATAGCAGTTTTACCTTTAAGTAGTTTCATAAATTAAGATTTATTAAATTGATTAATAATTTAACAAAAATAAGTAAAGTTAATTTATTAAGCTAAAAAAATTATTTTTTAAATGGTAAATTCGATTTTATATTGCAATCTAATCTACATACGTAAACAAAGCGTTTGGCTATCTTACTGTTGTTTACAATTGTGTACTACTTTATTGATGGTAAAGAATACATAAGTAAATTGTTGTTTTTAACTTATTGAATAGTTATTCTATTTAATTATAATATTCATCTATTCAATGTATTACAATACTTATTTAAAGTGTTATTATAAATATTTTTGCTAATTACTAATTTAATACTCGTAAATAATACATAATTTATAAATTAATAACTAATAATTAGATAATTATAGTGTTTCGTTAAAGTAATTATTAAACATATTAGGGAATTAGCTTTAGATTTATATATAGAAGTTCTTTAATTTCTAACTAAAAGCATTAAACCCTTTAAAATCATTGAGATTTAATCAATAAATACTATTAACAAAAATAGTGCTTTAATTAATCCATTTTATCATGCTATTGCCTATAATTTTAATTAATAAATAATAAGCCTATTTAAATATCCTTTATAAATAGGGAAAATAGAGTATATTCTATAGTTAAATAAATATCTTAAATCTGATTATTATAACTTTAGCCTAACATTCTTTTTCCTATTATGATAAAATATAAAATGTTTACTTATGTAACTCCAAAAAGTTTACATTTGTATTAACATTTGTAAAATAATGTATTTACATTTGTAAATACCAATTTTATTACGATGAAAGAAAGAATTTTAGCACTTTTAAAAGATAAACAAATCTCAGCTACAAAATTAGCTGAGATTATAGACGTACAGCGTTCAAGTATTTCACATATACTATCGGGTAGAAATAAACCAAGTTTTGATTTTATTGAAAAAATCCTTATGGCCTACCCTGACCTGAATGCACAATGGTTAATCACTGGCAAGGGTGAAATGTATACACACCAGAAATCTTTATTCGACCAGAATTCTCAGTCATCTAATAATAATAAAAATTTAACCTCACGAGAATCGCATATTCAAAACGGTCGCAATGAAGATATGGAATTAAAAAATTCTGAAACAGATAAAAAAAACCTGCCAATTACTGGAAACTATGAAGAAATTGAACGCATAATCATATTTTATACTAACGGAAAATTTAAAGAATATAAACCGTAAATAATACCATAAAAGAATATTATCTTTGTGCAAAAATTATATGTACAAACGATTCTTACGTCCGTTACTATTCAAATTACAACCTGAAACTGTCCACCACCTTATAGTTTCTTTACTAAAAATTGCTTTTATTGTTCCTGGAATTAAATTTTTGGTAAAAAGCTATTATACTTTTAAAGACGAGCGTTTAAAGCGTTCGTTCCTGGGAATTGAGTTTGATAATCCAATTGGGTTTGCTGCTGGATTTGATAAAAATGCAGAAGTTTATAACCAATTTTCAAATTTTGGTTTTTCTTTTATAGAAATTGGTACCATAACACCTAAACCACAGCCCGGAAACCCAAAGCCAAGGTCCTTTCGGATTCCCAAAGATTTGGGACTAATCAACCGAATGGGATTTAACAATAAAGGAGTAGATAACGCTGTAAAAAAACTAAAAAACAAAAATCCTAATGTTATTATAGGTGGAAATATTGGTAAAAATACCTTAACTCCTAATAGCAATGCGTTAGATGATTATGTTTACTGTTTTGAAAGGTTATATGCGTACGTAGATTATTTTGTAGTCAACCTAAGTTGTCCGAATATCAAGGATTTAGAAAAATTACAAGATAAAGATTTTACTATTTTAATTCTTAATAAATTAACTCAAATTCGACAATCCAAAAAAAAATATAAACCTATTTTATTAAAAATTTCGCCTGATTTAACACAAGAACAATTAGATGATGTTATAGAAACATTTAATATTACGGGAATTGATGGAATTGTTGCTACAAATACTACTAAATCAAGGAAAGGCCTCAAAACCCGTAAATCACGGATTGAGGCAATTGGTGATGGCGGACTAAGTGGTGCAGCGTTAACAAAGCGATCAACAGAAATTATTCGCTATCTGCATCAAAAATCGAAAGGTACAATGCCCATTATTGGTGTAGGCGGGATAATGACCGTTGAAGATGCTTTGGAAAAGCTGGAAGCCGGAGCAACATTAATTCAGGTTTATACAGGGTTTATTTATCAAGGGCCAGGTTTTATAAAACAAATCAATAAGGCAATTTTAAAAACACACTAAAAAAAGCCTGATATAACATCAGACTTTCTTCTTTTTGGTGACCCAGCAGGGGCTCGAACCCTGGACCCCATCCTTAAAAGGGATGTGCTCTACCAGCTGAGCTACTGAGTCGGTTAAAATTGCGTTTGCAAAACTAATATCTTAATTTTTAAAACCAAATTTTATTTTAAAAAAAATAAAAAAAATATTTTACATGAATAATCGGTTCATTTAAAAATATTAAAAATCTATATTACAGCTTTTTATAAAAAAGATACTTTCTTTTTTGCTAACCCAGCAGGTAAACTTCTCGCCAATCGAAGAACTTCAAAATAAAAAAGCCTGATATAACATCAGACTTTCTTCTTTTTAGTGACCCAGCAGGGGCTCGAACCCTGGACCCCATCCTTAAAAGGGATGTGCTCTACCAGCTGAGCTACTGAGTCATTTGGATGGCAAAAATAACACCTTATTTTTTTAAAACAAAGATTTTATTGCTAAAATCTTAACTATTTTTATAAAATACTGAATTTGAAAAAATTATAAAAAACGATCAATTAGATATACTTATAACAAATAAAAAAATGAAGTAATTGTTCGTTAAATAAACGGAAATTAATAGTTTTACATTACCTAAATATTAATATTAACCGTTACTTATAAAAATGAAAAATAAAGTGATAATTATAACCGGAGCTTCATCCGGTATTGGGAGGGCTTGTGCTCTTGACTTTGCCGCCAGAGGAGCTAAAGTAGTTTGTGCTTCACGTAATATTGAACAACTAAAATCCCTGGAAAATGAATTAAACAATAAAGGATATGAAGCTTTTGCTATTAAAACAGATGTTACTGTAGAAGAAGAATGTAAACATCTTATCGATAAAACGCTTGAAAAATATGGGAAAATTGATATTTTGTTAAATAATGCAGGAATTTCTATGCGTGCATTATTTAAAGACGTTGATTTGGCAGTTATAAAAAAACTATTAGATGTAAATTTTTGGGGTGCTGTTTATTGTACTAAATACGCTTTACCGTATATTTTAAAAACAAAAGGGTCAATTATTGGTATTACCTCAATTGCTGGTTTTCATGGATTACCAGGCCGCTCGGGCTATTCTGCATCCAAATTTGCATTGCATGGTTTTCTGGAGACTTTACGTATCGAAAATCTAAAAAATGGACTGCATATATTAATTGCTGCTCCGGGTTTCACCGAATCAAATGTACGAAAATCTGCCCTTTCTGCTGATGGTACTCCCCAAGGTGAATCTCCTTTAAATGAAAAAAAATTGATGCCAGCAGAAAAAGTAGCAAAGAAAATAGCAAATGGGATTATAAAACGTAAAAGGAATATTATTATATCCTTCGAAGGAAAAATATCTGTGCTTTTACAACGAGTTATACCAAAGTCGCTCGATAGGCTTTTTTATAACCACATGGCGAAAGAACCCAACTCTCCTTTTAAATAATTTTTTCAAAATGTTTATATACAAAACACAATTAAGGGTACGATACGGAGAAACAGATAAAATGGGATATGTTTACTATGGTAATTATCCATTATATTACGAAGTAGGAAGAACCGAATTAATGCGTCATTTTGGATTTCCTTATAAAAAAATTGAAGAGATGGGTATTATATTACCCGTAAAAAATTTGGATGTAAAATATTACAAACCTGCTGTTTATGATGATTTATTAACTATTAAAACCATCATTAAGGAGTTACCCAAAGCAAAAATTACTTTTTACTATGAAATCTATAATGAAAATGAGGAGCTATTAAATCAAGGTGAAACAACCCTCGTATTTGTTGATGAAAATTCAAGAAAACCAAGGCGTGCTCCTGATGAGTTGATAAAACAACTAAAACCATATTTTAACGATTAACGGATTTTGCCGATTATCCATATAATAAAACTTATTATAATACTAATCAGAATCATACTAGTAATAGGAGCATAAAAGGTAAAATGCTCCTTCTTTATTTTTATATCGCCAGGTAGATTTCCAAACCACTGAAGTTTATCGCTAAATACGTATAAAATAATGCCCAGAATTATTAATATTATTCCTAATATAATAATGATTTTACCTGTTTGCTGCATAATTTAAATTGCTTAATTTCAATATTTTAAATATTTTTTTTGCTTTTTATTGTAATGATAAAAATTCTTATTCGTCTTGTTATTGAATTAAGCTTGATTCTAAAGTTAAACCAATTTAAAAACAAATTTAAAAAATTAAAATTATGAAAAGAATAAGTATAATAATAGCATTACTCATTTTTCCTTTTTTAACCAATGCTCAAGATTTTGTTGACCAATTGATTGAAAAATATAAGGGAAAAAGAGGTTTCACAACTGTAGTGGTTAATAAAAATTTGTTCGATATAGCCGCTGCAATAGATGATGATGAAGACCTTCAACAAATGAAAGGTATGATAGATAATATTAGAATTATTGCCATGGAAGATTACAACAATTCGGAAAACATTAATTTCTACAAAGAAATTATAGCTCAGGTTGATACAAAATCGTATCAGGAACTTATGACCGTAAAAGAAACGGATAACGATGTAGTGTTTTATGTAAAATATGCAGGAAAAGATATTGATGAATTACTTTTAATAGCAGGAGGAAGAAATGAAAATGCCGTAATAAGCATTAAAGGTAATATAAATCTAAAAGAAATGGCATCACTTTCAAAATCAGTGCATATGAAAGGTTTTGAACATTTAAATGAATTAGAAAACTATTAAGAAAGGGAGAAAACAAACTCCCTTTCTTAAAAATTATTTGTAATTTTCAAGCCTATAGATTGATTAGTAAATGACTGCTGAAGCTTTTAAAGAAAATATTTTGCCTTTAAACCGTAAGTTATTGGGATTTGCCAACCACTTTATGAAAAATATGGATGATGCAAAAGATATTGTACAAGAAATTTATATCAAGCTATGGAATATGCGTAATGAGTTGGATAAATATAACAGTGTTGAAGCTTTGGCAATGCGAATGACAAGGAATTTATGCCTCGATAAAATTAAGCTAAAAAAAACGGTACCTCTCAATGGAAATTTACAAGAAGATAGCGAAAATAGCCATGTAGATAAAGAACAATACGAGGAAATGAAATTAGCTGTTAAAAGAGTAAAAAAAGCTATTAATCTGTTGGATGAACCACAAAAATCAATTATGCAATTGCGCGATGTACAAGGCTATGATTATGAAGAGATTGCCCATATTTTAAATATGAATGTAAATACAATCAGAGTAAGCTTGTCGAGAGCCAGAAAGAAAATACGAGAAATAATAACTCAAAAATATTATAACCATGAACCGGGAACAAATAAAAGCTCTGTTAGAGAAATATTATAACGGTGAAACTTCTTTAGAGGAAGAAAAGCGATTGCAAAATTACTTTTCAGCAAATGAAACAGAAAAAGAATTTGCTGAAGACAGGGCCATTTTTATTTTTACCACAGAAGAAGCTAAAGAAACCAATCAATTACCAGACTTAGGAAATGAGATTTGGAATAAAATTGAGAAAAATGAAAATATTAAAGGTTTAAAAAACAGAAAAATAGTACGATTCTCCTTAAGTGTTGCTGCAAGTATTGCAATTCTTGTAGTATCTTTTTTCTTTATACAAAAAGAAATCAATAAACAGAGTACAATTACTTTTAACGATACGTATGAGAATCCTGAATTAGCTTATATACAAGCAAAAGAAGCTTTGCTATATGTATCTTCAAAATTAAACTCAGGTACTGAGCATTTGGAACCAATTCTGAAAATTAACAAAGGAAAAGAGGAACTTAAACTTTTAACCACGTTTAATCAAGGATTAAACGAACTTAAGCCTTTTCAAAAATACAGTGTTACAGATAAATATATTAAATATAAATAAATCATGAAAAAGATCATTTTAAATTTAGTTTTGCTGTTTAGCCCATTTTTTTTAATAGCACAAACCTCTCCTGTTGATGAGCTATTTGAGAAATACAGCGGGAAAGAAGGATTTACATCAGTTTACATTACCAGTTATATGTTCAGTATGTTTGCCGATATGGAAACAGATGACCCTGAACTTGATGAGCTGGTGAAAAATTTAACCGGAATAAAAATTTTAGCAACAGACGAAACTTATTCTGGAAATGCCAACTTTTATACCGAAATTATCAATAAGCTTCCTTTATCTAAATATAAGGAATTGATGGTTATTAAAGAAAAAGACCAGGATGTTAAATTCCTTATCAATGAAAAAGATGGTAAAATCATTGAATTATTGCTGATTGCCGGCGGCAAAAATGAAAATGCCTTAATCAGTATTCAAGGAAATATTGACCTGAAAAATATTTCCAAATTATCGAAATCGATGCAAATTGAAGGGTTAGAACATCTTGAAGAAATTGATGAAAAATGAAAAAAATAGGCTTAATTGTTTTAATTACTTTATTGTTTGCTCAATCATGCATTACGAAGGACAAATATAAAGAAACAGATATTTTCGAAGAGTTTGAAACACAGCAGGGATTTGTTGTATTACACCTCCCTCCTGTCTTGTTTAAACTAATGCTTAACTTATCTGAAGACAAAACCCAAATTAATAGCGATTTAACGGATAAAATTGATGTGATTAAGGTTTTATTTTTTGAAGAGACAAAGACAACAATTTCAAGCAATGAAGTTAAGGAAGCAATGAATGAAAATATTAAAGGTTTTAAATATAATCTTTTAACTAATATTTCTCAGGAAAAAACAGATATCTCCATATATATTATTGAACAAAATACAACCATTCGAGAGGTTCTGGTTACTTTACTGTCTGAAAAGGAATATATTGCATTGAATATTGTAGGAGAATTTACAAAAGAAGAAGTGTTAAAGATCTATCAATCCATTAATATGCAACAAGTAAAATCTATGAGCAATTAAAAAATTGTCCATAGATTTTAATTTATTGTCATTTTTCTGCAAATTTTTCAACCTGCCGGAATACTCTTAAAAAATTTTCTCCCCAAATTTTTTTAATTTCATCTTTTGTATATCCTCTTCTAAGAAGTTCTATAGTAATATTTTTCATCTGGCTGACATCGATACATCCTTCAACACCTCCACCGCCGTCAAAATCAGTACCTATCCCTACATAATCAATACCTATTGTTTTTACCACATAATCGATATGGTCAACCACATCGGAAACCGTTGCTAACTCTTTTGGGAACATTTTATCGGTTTCACGCCATTCTATCATCGCTTTTTGATGTTCTTCCTCAGAAAGTCCGTCAAAATGATTATATTTTTCTCGTAATGCTTTAAAAGCCGAATCTCTTTCCGGATAAGGTTCAGCTTGTTTTATATAATCACTAAGAATACAAATTTGAATTACTCCTCCATTTTCTTTCAGAGCATAAAGCATTTCGTCGGAAAAATTCCGAGGGCTGTTGCATAATGCTCTTACACTGGAGTGAGATGCAATTACAGGTATTTCCGAAACTTTAAGTACATCAAAATAGGCTGAATCTGAAATATGTGATACATCTACTATCATTCCCAGTTTATTCATTTCTTTTACCACTTTTTCACCAAACAGGCTTAACCCATTATGTTCAGGCCCGTTTGGATCAGTAGATGAGTCGCAAATATCATTGTTTCTTGTATGACATAAAGTGATGTATCGGGCTCCCAAATCATAAAACTTTTCAATCATATTTAAATCATTTCCTATTGGGTAACCGTTTTCCATTCCTATATAAACAGCTCTTTTTCCTGCTTTTTTTATATCATAAACATCATCGGCACGATATGCTATTTGTGCCATCTCAGGATATTCATTTACTTTTTCATGTAACGCATTAAATATCTCCAGCGCTCTTTCTTTAGCTTGCTGATTCCCTTCGGCATTTCGCTCTCTTTGTCCTAAAAATACAGCCATAAAAACTGCATCTAACCGCCCTTCTACCATCCTTGGAAAATCTACTCTTGATCTGGATTGTTCGTAATCATTCTTTTTTCCAATATCAAAATCCGGGTCTAAAAAATTTAAAGGCGTATCGGTATGTGTATCAATAGACACAATTTTATCATGTATTTTTTCAGCTTGTTCTTCTATGCTTTCTTGCTTACACGATGTAAAAACAACGATAAAACTAATGATTAATAAAT
>JAXHVS010000096.1:0-4490 GCA_034189025.1 Bacteroidota bacterium | reverse complement strand
AGGTAATAATATATTCGTCACACTGGGATCATTTAGGTGTAGGTGAGCCCATGAATGGAGATTCTATTTATAACGGAGCAGTAGATAACGGAACAACTACAGCATGGATGCTGGAAATTGCCGAAGCTTTTGCCCATTTAAAGAAACGTCCATCAAGAACCATAATGATTTTATCGCCAACAGCTGAAGAGCAGGGTTTGCTGGGTTCTAAATATTATGTTGAAAATCCAATATTTCCATTACATAAAACCGTGGCTAATATTAACAACGATTTGTTATTACCCTTTGGCCCATACAAGGATGTGATGATTACCGGTTATGGAAAATCTGAATTGGATGATTATATTGAACGTTTTGCTAAAGAATATGATCGCTATGTTTTACCCGACCCAAATCCACATACCGGAATGTATTACAGGGCTGACCATTTTAGTTTTGCTCAAGCTGGAGTTCCCGCTATGTTTGCTCGAGGAAACTGCCACAGCAGAGAGTATGGCAAAGAATGGGCAGCACAAATGGAAAAAGAATGGCTAAACTACTATTACCATAAACCTACCGACGAGTATGACCCAAAAACATGGAGCTTTGAAGGTATTGTTGATGATGCAAAATTAATGTTTCGTATAGGCTATGAACTAGCCAACAGCAACTATTTTCCAAAATGGAAGGAAGAATCTGAGTTCAAAGAAATAAGAGAACGTTATATGAAATAATCAAAAAAAAAAGGGACTGTACTAAAAAGCCCCTTTTATCTTTATTCATAGATCGGATAAGGTTCGTGCTTGGGGAATGTTTGCGGCTCTTCTTCAATTTTATTCATTAAATAATCAACGGCTTTCATTAATTGCGTATCATACCCCTGGGACATTTTTTTAGAATCAATTTCTATTTCAATATCAGGATAAACGCCAACATTTTCAACAACCCACTCCCCTTTTGCATTATAAATCCTATAATCAGGGGCTGTAAGCCCGCCACCATCAATTAATCGCATAAACATGGATACGCCAACCAATCCTCCCCAGGTTCTCGTGCCGATGACTGGCCCCATTTTATTTAATTGAAATTCATAAGGCAATTCATCCCCTCCTGAACCGGCATATCGATTGGTTAAACAAGCCATATGAGCATCAACAGCTAGAGCAGGGATTGTTTGATCATGCGAATATCTACGGGTCCAATAGCCGTGAGGTTTTTTCTGCAATCGTTGCAAGAAAATCTCTGGATCTAAACCTCCACCATTAAACCTTCCATCTAAAATAATCCCCTCTTTTTTGGTTTGAGAATAAAAATACCTGGGAAAATCAGTTGCAGAACCATTATACGTGTCTGGCATGTAAATATATCCAATCTTTCCATTGGATGCTTTCTCTACTACCTTCCGGTTATGTTCCAACCAGGCCATGTATCTTATCCCACTTTCGCTTCGTAAAGGTTCAACAATAATTTCTCTAGCTCCTGTTAATGACGGTTCTGAATTTATGGTTAAAGTAACTTGCTGTCCGGCTAATCCAATAAAATAACTATAAATATTTTTTTCTGATGTAACACTTTTCCCATTCACCATTAAAAGATAATCACCATCTGAAACATTGATTCCCGGTTTAGCCAATGGAGGCCAAACCTCTCTCGACCAATCCGGTTCTTTATATATTTTCCCAAATCGATATAATTTATTTTCAGCATCAATCTCCCAATCCACTCCAAGTTGTCCAACATTCACATAGTCGACATTTCTTTTAGAATCGCCACCATAAACATACGTATGTGAAGTATTTAATTCGCCAATTAATTCGCCAATGATAAATCCCACATCAGAACGGCAAGAAGCTCTTTTAATCAATTTTCCATATTTTTCTTTCATTGCTCCCCAATCTAAACCATGCATGTTCGGTTCATAAAAATAATCTCTTTCCAAACGCCATGCTTCGTTAAATATTTGGTTCCACTCTTTTACAGGATTATACCAGAATTTTAGATCACTAAGAATTACTTTCTGCTCTTTTAAAGTAGGTGTATGTATAACACCAACACTATTGCCTTTTTTATAAACAATGCTATTTCCATTAAAAGAGAGTTCATAATCATTAACACCTTTTAATATTTCCTGTTCTTGTTCTTCTGTGAAAGAATATTTATAAAGGTCCATTTCCTGAGGAACTCTGTACTCAAACTTATTAAAATCACCATCCTCAGCATTAAAATAAAAAAGTGCAGATTCATTTACCGACAATTGTCTGTAATTACCACGTTTAAGGGGCAAAGCTTCAACCCTGTCTTGTATTCCTTTAATATCAACGGTAACCAATGGTTGGCTTTGGTTTTTACTTTTGGTTTTATCCCGAATAAATGGAACGATCGAAGGGCCATCTTTTTTTAAAGTTAATGCATAAATACCGGCAACATCTTTGTAAACCATTTCCCATTCAATATCGCAATAAGTTGGATTAAATCGACGATTGGAAATAAAGAGCAGATGTTCTCCATCGGTGGTAAATACTGGCCCAAAATCATGAAACAACCCATTACTCAAACAGTTTATCTGTTTAGTATCGAGAGAATAAAGATAAACTTGATACATATAGCTACTATTCATCATGCTATATGCAATAAAACGACTGTCTGGCGACCAATTGTAATCCGAAATAGGCTTTTTATGTATCGAGACATCTACATTTTCATAATTTGCTTTATCGACCTTAACAATATCTTTTGTATTAATATCTAAATAATATAAAGTAAGCGTTTGGTCGGTAAAAGCTATTTTTTTGCTGTCGGGAGACCATTTTAATGAATGCCTGTAACCATCGGTATGGCTGGTAAGTTTTACCGCTTCTGTTTTTCCTTCCGGATTAATAATATAAATTTCATATTCTCCTGATTTATCGGATAAATAAGCAATCTTTTTTCCATCGGGAGACCAAACAGCACCACGGTCATAAGCTCCTGAGTTGGTTGTTAAATTATAAGTTTGTCCTTGATTTACCGGAACCGTGAAAATTTCTCCCCGAGCAGTAACCAATATTTGTTCTCCGGAAGGAGATATCTCTATTTCAGTTATTTCCCTGCTAATATCTTTCAAATAAGGCCGGGTTTCTTCCATATCGGCTAAAACCTGAATGTCGACCTTGCTGTATTCTTTTGTGTTGACATCCAACAGCCAAATATCTCCACCATTTTCATAAACAATTTTATTGTTTCCGTAACCAGGGCGGCGAATATCATATTCGGAATGATTTGTAATTTTCTCAATAGACTCATCCAGTGTGTTATAAGCAAATATATTAAGCGTTTTCTCGCGATCGGAGCTAAAATAAATTTTATCGCCAATCCACATGGGAATTCTGTCGGTGCCTAAAAATTGGCTAATATTTTTTTCTTCATTTGTATTAAAATCATAAATATAAACTTCCTGGGCACGGCCTCCCTGATATCTTTTCCATGTCCTGTCTTCTCTACTTGTTTTATTATAGGCAATTTGTGATCCATCCGGCGAAAAACTACCCCGGGCTGCATCGTACATAATTAACTCTTCTAAACCTGTCCCATCGGGTGAAATCAAAAATATTTTTGTATACCTGGTTGTACTATTCCTTGATGAAGTAAACATAATCTTGTTTTTCTCAGGATGCCATCCAATCACTTCATCTCTACCCGGGTGAAAAGTTACTCTTGTAATATCGCCACCAAATTTATTCATCACATAAACATCACTATTCCCATCATACTGTCCGGTAAAAGCAATCCGTTTTCCATCAGGAGAAAATTCAGGGTGAATTTCCTGTCCATCATGAAAGGTTATTTTGGTAGCAACCCCTCCCTCAATGGGTACTGTCCAAAGATCTTCGCCACATGAAAAGACAATCGTAGATTCTGAGACATCAGGAAACCGCATGATAGGGTTTTGAGCAATTAAAGCCTGACTTAAGCTTAAAAAAAAGATAGATGCTATGATTGCACCTAACTTAAAATACTCCTTTTTTAAAGATTTTTTTAATCGTGTCATAATCATTTCTTTATGGTTAAATAATTTTTTATTGGCCTGAAATTTATGAAGCAGTAATCAAATATATGAAATAATAAACTGACCGGCAAATAAATAGATTAATCAAATAAAAAAGCGATCAAAGACCAAACGTCCTCAATCGCCTGTTATTTCTGTGGAGCATATCGGAATCGAACCGATGACCTCTTGACTGCCAGTCAAACGCTCTAGCCAACTGAGCTAATGCCCCAAATTAATAGTATATTTGTCAAACGCTCTTGCCTCCCGATAGCTCCCGATAGCTATCGGGACGGGATGAGCTAATGCCCCATTATTATTATTATACAAAAAATAAGAACAAAATTTCTTTTTAAAATTTATGCGAAAATACATTTTTTTATTTAAATAAGAAAGTTATTTTTACGCCCATATTATTTACCGTTTGTTTTTAATAAAATACGCAATATTGAAAATACAAATTTCGTTTATTAAATAGATAACAATA
>JAXHVS010000095.1:0-4887 GCA_034189025.1 Bacteroidota bacterium | reverse complement strand
AAGTTCAAAAGTACATCTATAACAAAGGGTAACAAATACCTGAGAAGGATTCTGGTTCAATGCGCATGGGCTGCTTCCAGAACAAAAGGTTCATATTATAAAAACAAGTTTGAACAACTTTGTATTAGAAAATCACGAAAGAAAGCACTTATTGCTATTGCCAGGAAACTACTAACAGTTATTTGGAATGTTTTAAAAGAAAAACAGGCTTATAACTTTAATATAGAACCCGTACTGAACCCGGAAAAAATAAGAAACAAAATGAAGTATCATACGAAAGAACTGGAAAAACTGGTAGCATTAGGATTTTCCCGTTCGTAAAGGTCGGCTATATTTGTGGTGGCAATGCTTTTATGGTAACCCCGAAAACAAACAGACCAATTTATTTTAAGCACACAGACATAAGCTAACGTCAACAATTAATTTGACCATGCTTGCAGAGGAAATTCGTTCATCAAAACGCTAAACTGTAAGAAAAGGTTTATCGATATTTATAGAGGAAATATAATGAAATCCGAACTTTTAATATCCGGCGTTTGCTGATGAGTAGAATATAAAAACCATACTTTTGGGTACAGTTTAGTGTACTATCTTTCGATAAAAAACAAAGTTAACTCAGTATAAGTACAATGTAAATAATAAAATGAATAAACTAATATTATATCTATAATTAATACTCATAGCAAATTCTATTTTGTTTTCAAATAAAACTACTCTCATTTGCACTTAATAATGTACAATAGATTGAATATTAGCATCTTTAATTAAAATACGAAGTTGTTTTTTTATTCTATCATCAAGCGGAAGTAATGGCCTTCGCGATGGGCCTCCATAAAGTCCTAATTGATTCATTGCCTCTTTTAATGCAGGAACTCCATATTTTCTTGTTACAAAATTATTCAGTTTTATAATTTTCAATTGTTTTTCATGCGCATCATCCATTTTCTTATCCCTAAAATCTTGTAAAATATCAATACAATGTTGTGGAGCAATATTTGCCAGTGCAAGCACACCTCCTATTGCTCCAACCGATAAAGCGGGGAACAAAAAACCTGCCGATCCTGCCAGTATTTGGAAATCCGAATGAGCATATGCTCGTATTTCCCCCATTTTGGCAACATTACCGCCCGAATCTTTTAACCCTACAATATTAGCATGTTGCGATAAAGCAATAATTGTGTCAGCATCCATATCTAAACCTGAATTTGCAGGCATGTTATAAACAATTATAGGGATTGAAGAAGCATCAGCAATAGTAAAATAGTGCTTCATTAATACCTCCTGGGTCATTAATCCTTTGTAATAGGAAGGATTTAGAACTAATGCCGCATCGGCTCCTGCTTTAGCGGCTTTTTGAGTCAATTCAATGGTTTGCTGGGTCGATGGACAGCCTGTTCCTGCTAACATTATTTTATCAGTTGCTATCGCTTCCCGGGTTTCAACATAAACTTTTTCTTTTTCATAATCAGTAAGATGCACCAATTCTCCATTAGATCCTAAAACCAAAAATCCGGCTAAATTATAACGGCTTAATTGCTGAATATTATCAATCATTTTTTTCGTTGCTAAAGCTTCATTATCATCAAATGAAGTAGGTAAAGGCGGGAATATTCCTCTTAATGTATGCATAACTAATCGTATTAAAGGTTGAAACTTCTCAGTTTATTGTTAAAAATAATATATTTCCTCAACGATTAAAATTATAAATAACTTTTGATTTAAAGAAAAACAATCTGTTGTTTATAAATATTTAAAAATAAATGAACAATATCGTTTCACCTCTGTTTTGTAATTAATTTAAAAAAATAAAAATCATGAAATATATAATCAACATATTTATAATCAATTTGTTATTTACATTTTTTTTAGCAGATCGGAATCAATTAAGTGCAAAAACTCCTGAAATCATAACTAAAGAAGCTACCTACGACGTAATCATTGTTCCGGGGGTTCCTTATAATGATGATTTTTGGACTGATGTTTTATTAGGAAGAATCTACTGGTCGCATTACCTGTATAAAAACGGGATAACAAAAAATATTATTTACTCTGGTTCAGCAGTTTACACACCTTACATTGAATCAGAAATTATGGCTATGTACGGAGAACAATTAGGAATTCCTGATTCCGATATTTTTACCGAAACCAAAGCTGAGCATAGTGTAGAAAATGTTTACTACTCATATAATTTAGCTCGTAAACTTGGTTTTAAAAAGATAGCATTAGCTACCGATCCTTTTCAATCAAGAATGGTGAAAAGGCCATTGAAAAGAATGAACGTGAATATTGATTTTATCCCTTTTTCCGTAAAAATGCTTGATACTTTAAATATGGAAGCTTTAAAGAATATTACAATAGATTCCAAAAATGCTTATGTACCAGACTTTATTTCACTGGAAGAACGAAAAAATTTCTTTCAACGATTAAAAGGAACTTTAGGGCGAAACATTGATTTTAAAGATTAGGAAAACATAAAAAATATTAATGAAGCACATACCATTTAATACGTATGTGTTTTTTTTATTTAAACTTTAAGTTTATTAGTAAGTCAAAATGGTTAAAAGTTATATTCAAAATTAGATATTAAACCCATGAAAAGAATTACCTTTTTACTATTATATGTAATTTATAATAGTTTTTCATTTGCTCAATCTGCGCAATGGTTAACCTGGTACGAAAAATCAAATTACCTGGAAACACCCAGATACGAAGAAACCATAAAGTACAGCAAAATGCTGGCTAACGCAAGTGACTTTATTCATTACACTACATTTGGAGAAAGTCCGCAAGGACGTGATTTACCATTACTTATAGCCGACAAAAATAAAAATTTTACTCCCGAAAGCGTAAAACAATCAGGAAATGCTGTTTTGCTGATTGAAGCATGTATCCACCCGGGTGAATCGGAAGGAAAAGATGCCGGATTGATGTTTTTACGCGATGTATTTATCCATAAAGAATATCCCGATTTATTAGAGAATACAACCATTTTATTTATACCCATTTTTAATGTTGACGGGCATGAAAGATTTAGTCCTTATAACCGGATAAACCAAAACGGCCCCAAAGAGATGGGTTGGCGTACTACGGCTACCAACTATAATTTAAATCGGGATTTTATCAAAGCTGATGCACCGGAAATGCAACAATGGCTAAAGTTATTTAATGAATGGATACCCGATATGTTTATAGATATTCATACCACCGATGGCGCTGATTATCAATACCAGCTAACGTATGCAATGCCTGTACAGGGTGAAATGAACAAAACACAAACCGACTGGCAAAATCACTATTTAAAAGAACTTGAACATAATCTGTTGCAAAAAGATATTTTAATATTCCCTTATGTATCTTTTCGCCGTTGGCACGACCCTCAAAGTGGACTAATCCGACGGCCACAAAGCCCACGCTATTCTATTGGTTATGCTGCGATACAAAACCGTCCGGCATTACTTGTTGAAACACACATGCTTAAAAATTATAAAACACGTGTGGATGCCACCTATGAATTATTAGTTTATACAACAGAAATTTTAGACAATGAATATAAAAAATTAAAACAAATTAATGCAAATTCTGATATTCAAGCTCAACAATTAGCAGGAAAAGAATTCATCCTTGATTTCCGTACTTCGCAAAAAGATAGTTCGTACATTAAATTTAAAGGCGTAGATTACTCCATAGTAAAAAGTGGCCTTACGGGTGGCAATTGGGTACAATTTACAGATAAGCCCAAAGAATATAATTTGGTTTTGTTTGACAAAACGATACCAAACAAAAAAGTGACTCTTCCTAAAGCTTACATCATACCAGTTGAATGGGAAGATATAATTAATCGTATCTATTGGCATGGAATAAACTTTAAAACAATGAATAATGATACAACAATAACCATTGAAACGTATAAATTTTCAGAGGTACAATTTGCAAATTTCCCTTTTGAAGGACATCAAATGGTACGTAATTTTAACAAAAAAACTATTGAAATAGAAAAAACATTCCATAAAGGCTCAATCATTATTCCGGTGAACCAACGAAGAGCAAAAGTTATTGCTCATTTACTGGAACCTGATGGACCCGATTCATTCTTACAATGGGGATTCTTTAACACCATTTTCGAACGAAAAGAATATGTAGAAACCTATGTTATGGAAGAAATGGCCAGAGAGATGATAAAAGAAAATCCGCAATTAAAAATTGAATTCGATAAAGCGGTACAGGAAAACCCTGAGCTATATAATAATCAATGGAGTAAAGTATTATGGTTTTTTGAACGTACACCCTATTGGGATCAACAAAAAGATATTTATCCTGTGGGAAGATTGAATTAATCGTTTTTTATTGCTAATAATGATTATATTTGATTCATATAAAAAAAACCTGGCATTATTAAAATCTGCCAGGTTTTTAAATTAACAATTTAAATCTTTAACAAATGAAAGCAATTGCAGTTTTTTGCGGTTCAAGCTCAGGAAATAATGGAAATTACAAAGCCCAAGCCACATTATTAGGCCAAACCTTGGCCCAAAAAAATATCAAATTAATTTACGGAGGTGCTAAAGTAGGCCTTATGGGTGCCATAGCTGAGGCTGCATTAAACGAAAGAGGAAAAGTCATTGGCGTTTTACCCACATTCTTAAAATCAAAAGAAATTGCACACGATAAACTTACCCAATTAATTCTGGTAGAAAGTATGCACGAGCGAAAAACCCGGATGCACGAAATGAGTGATGGTGTAATAGCTCTACCCGGAGGTTTTGGCACCATGGAAGAACTTTTTGAAATGCTTACCTGGTCGCAATTAGGACTACACAAAAAACCAATAGGTATTTTAAATATTGATGGCTTTTATGACCCATTAATTTCTCTGCTGGAAAATATGGT
>JAXHVS010000094.1:0-16383 GCA_034189025.1 Bacteroidota bacterium | reverse complement strand
TAAATAATGTATTAATGATGTTTATCATAAAATAATATTTGATATTTCCACCCTAATATTAAACTGATCCGTTTTATAACCTGATCTAGCGTTGTTCCTGAAAATCAGTAATGTTATTGGAAATTTTTAGAATTTTGTACACTTCTCCTTCTGCATTTCTAATGGGGGTATATGTCTCGGCAAATACAAGCTCTTTGTTTTTAACGTTTACTTTTGTTGTTTCTTTCTTTACATTTCCGGTCCTTAAATCTTTCCAGAATTTTTCATATTCTGCTTTTTGCTTTTCCGAAAACTCCATATTCAATGAGTGGTGGGTTCCTATAACCTCGTCTTTAGATAAACCCACTAAGTTTAAGTAATTATCGTTTACATTTTGAATATATCCGTCCAGGTCGTATTCAATTACATAGCTTGATGTATTTAAAGCTTCAATTAAGCCTTCCATTTCAGCACTTTTGCGAGAAGACTCTTCCTGTGTGGCTTGCAGTTCTTCCATATTTTGGCGCATCTCTTCTTCTTGTGCTGCCATTTCCTCAGCTTGTTGCTGCGATTTTTCTAAAAGTTCTGAGGTTTTAATATTTATTCGTACTGCCGATAAAGTTGATGCAATACTTTCGGCTAATTTCTCAACAAATTCAATTTCGTGTTTTTCGAAAACTTTAAACGAAGCAATCTCGAGTACTCCTAGCACCTCTTCTTCTAATTTGAGAGGGACAATGAGCAAACAGCTTGGATTTGCACCTCCTAGTCCGGATGTAATTTCAATATAATCTTGTGGAATATCGGTCATGAAAATGGTCTTTTTTTCAATGGCACAGGTTCCAATAAGGCCTTCTCCAGGTTCGATATTTCTATTTAGATATTTTCTTCGGTCGTATGCATATGCCGATAATAATTCAAAATGGATATTATCTTTATCATTATCATTTAAAATAAAAAGCCCACCCTGGTTTGCATTCAGATAGTTCACCAAACTCATAATAATCTCGGTAGCTAAATTTTCAATATTATCATTATTTTGGCGTAAGATATCACCAAATTTCGCCAGCCCTTCGTTTGCCCAGCGTCTTTTTTCATCCTCTTTTTTGCGTTTTTTATTTTCTTCTTCGGCTTTAACCAAGCTATTACGCATGTCTAAAAGAGACTTACCTAAAACATCTTCATCGCTAAGCAATTTAAAATCATGATTTAAATTACCATTTCCAATTTGATTTGCAAAATCGGCTTTTTTATTTAACCCATCAATAGATTCATTTAAGGCATTTGCCATTTCTTCAATTTCATCGCCGGTATCAAGTTTTATTCTCATTTTTTCATCCAGATGTCCAACAGATAATTTTTTTAGGAGCTCGGTAATTTGTGTTATAGGGTTGGTAATATTTTTACTAATGATTAGAATTACCAACGACATGAGTAAGATTCCTACAATCCCTACCAAAATAGATATTCTGAAGTTTTTGTTTGCTTCTTGCATGATAACATTTTCAGGTACAGAAATAGCAATTGACCAGGGAGTGTTGGTATTTAAAACATGAATGGGAGCATATGTGATATAATGTTTTACTACTTCCTCATCACGGGTTGTATAGCTAAAATGTTTTCCTTCGCGGATCTTCTCTGAGATATGTTCACTTTTTTCATCTTCAGGAAAAACTTCAATAATAGGTTGATTAAAAAAATTTTTATTTGGATGTCCGGCAATTGCCCCTTCGTTTGAAACTAAAAAAGCATAACTCCCCTCATAAGGTTTAATATTTTCAATAATCTTCTGGAGTTGAATAAGGGTAATGTCAAAAGATACCACTGCGACATATTTACCGTTTTCAACAATTGGGGCATTTAAACTGGTCATTAACAACGATTCTGTTTTATCTCCTGTTAATACATCAAAATAGGGTTCATTGATATGGGGGTTTAGGTTGGCTTTTGTTTCTGCGTATAATTCCGAGTCTCCATCCAAACTACGTAATTCAACATTTTCCTTTATTATTCCATTATCTCTCCAGAACGTATGGCTTATTCGTCCATAGGGTTTATCCCACTCTGGGTCAATGGCACTTAGCTCCCAACTATCCCATAAAGCATAAATATCAGGGTTGTTTTTAAAGATATGTGCGTACATTTTATGGATTAAATTCTGCCATTCATCTTTTTCAAAATCTTTATATACTTTAAAGGCGTGACTGATAGCCACAACGGCAGAAAACTGAGCATCAAATCTGGCTTTTATATCTTTAGCCGATTCCTGTACCTGGTTATTCGTTATTTTAATAGCATCGTTATATGCCATTTTTCGGGCTTTATAGCTTATATAACCCACAGCTATAATATAAATGATTATTGAGGACGAAATGATAAATAGCTGTATCTTTTGTTGTATTTTAAGCTTTATCTTCATAATAAATTATTATTTGTCAAATTCAGAAATTTCATTAGAAATTTTTAAAATGCGTTCCACATTTCCATCATCATCTATAATAGGAGTATATACTTCAATAAATATAAGTTCTTTATTATCAACAATAAATTTTGATTTTTCTTTCTTGGTTACTCCTCTTTTCAAATCGTTCCAAAACTTATTGTATTCCTCTTTTTGTTTTTTGGTAAAATCCATTTTGTCAGAATGGTGTGTACCCATCACTTCGGCTCTGGAAAGGTTAAGAAGGTTAAGATAGTTATCGTTTACTTTTGTAATAAATCCTTCGGAGTTATATTCAACAATACAGCTCGAATTTTCTAAGGCATTTATTAAGCTTTCCATTTCTGCACCTTTTCTTGCGGCTTCTTCCTGGGTAGCTTTAAGTTCTTCCATATTTTGACGCATTTCTTCTTCTTGAGCAGCCATTTCTTCTGATTGTTGTTGGGATTTTTCTAAAAGTTCATTGGTTTGTATGCTCACTTTTACCGATTGGATAGTAGATGCAATATTTTGTGCAACTTTTTCAACAAATTCAATTTGATAATTTTCAAATTTATTAAAAGAAGCAATTTCGATTACACCATAAACTTGTTCTTCAATTTTTAAAGGAACCACCAATAAAGAATCAGGGTTTGAACCACCTAACCCTGAGGTAATTTCTATATAATCCTGAGGCAGGTCGGTCATATAAATGGTTTCTTTTTCTATTGCACAAGAACCAACAATACCATCTCCATATTCAATTCTTTTTTCAAAATATTTTTCCCGGTCGAAAGCAAATGCCGAGATTAGATCAAGGTATTTTTTATTGTCTTCATCCTCGTTAAGTAAAAATAACCCACCCTGACAAGCATCGAGATAATACACCAGGTTTTTAATAATATCATGCCCCAAGGCATTTAAATCATCATTATTTGAACGTAAAATATCAGCAAATTTTGCCAGTCCCTCATTAACCCACCTTCTCTTTTGATCTTCTTTTTTACGTTTTTTTTCTTCTTCTCTTGCATTTAAAAGGCTGTTTCGCATATTTATAAGCGCCTTTCCTAGTTCATCATCATCACTTGAAAGATTAAAATCATGATCCAGGTTTCCTTTTTCAATATGATTAGCAAATTCTGTTTTTTCATTTAAACTTTTGATTGAAGCCTTAAGGGAATTAGCTATTTCTTCAATTTCATCACCACTATTTACATTTAGGTTCATTTTTATATTGGTTTGGCCCTTTGCAAGTTTTTTCAGGAAACCAGTAATTTTCTGAATCGGGTCAGAAATATTTTTAGTAATAATATAAATTGCTAAGCTTAAGAGAAATATACCAATAATACCAACAATAATTGAGATCATAAAGTTTCTATCGGCTTGAGCCATAATAGAATTTATAGGGACAGAAACTCCTAAAAACCAGGGTGTGTTGGTACGCCCAATGCTTATTGGAGCAAAAGCAACAAAATAAGTGTCATTATTTTGGTCTTTGGTAATTATGGAAAAGTTTTTTCCTTCTTCTATACGATCGGTAATAGAAAAATTTTCACCTGATTTGAGGTTAAATGTTGCAACCTTGTTCAGTAAATCAGTTTCCGGATGGCCGGCAAATTTACCTTCATAGCTTATTAAAAAGGCATAAGTTCCTGGAAATAGCTCAATTTTAATATTTTCAACCATTTGCTGAAACTGCTCCAGAATTAGATCAACACCAACCATTCCGTGGAATTGGTTCTCAATCATAATTGGACTTACGAGACTTGTCATTAATTTAGCATCTTGCTCTTCTTCGGTAAATAAATCGAAATAAAGGGGTAGCACCATTTCACGGGCTTGAGATTTAATGTGCGCGTATATTTCTGAGTCGCCATCAAGGCTTCGTATTTCTTGTTTGTTATAAATTGCTCCGTTAACTCGTCCAAATTCATTTGAAATTCTGCCGATAGATTTGTCCCAGGTGCTGTCAATTTTGCTTAACTCCCAACTATCCCATAGCTTATAAAAATAAGGGTTATCGCTGAATACCTTTTCATATATTTGAATAAAAAGAGGGTCCCATTGTTCTCGGGGCATATCTTCATAAATCGAAAATGCTTTTGAAAGCGTCCGGACAACAGCCATATATTCATTTAAATCAGATTGAATTTTATTGGCATGTTTTCCAGCTTCGGCATTTACTAAATCAACAGAATTTTTGTAAGCTGATTTTTTTGCATTGACACTTATATAGCCTATGGCAGCTATATAAATAATTACCGAGATGGTAATTAAAAAAAGCTGCATTTTATTTTTCAGGTTTAGATTTATTTTCATAGGGAGTTTATTTTATTCCAAAAATACAATCATTTCATTAAATGTATAATTTCCTGTCAGGAAAAATAAATGCTATAAGATGGAAAAGTTATTTTTTCTTTTGTTCATATATTGCAACTTTCCTTTTGAGTTCTTCTTTTTCGTTTCTTGATTTTGTATTATTAATCGCTAAATAAAGAATCTTTATTAAACTGCCATCTTCATTATATATTGGAGTATATGAAGTTATTAGCCATAAGGTTTCATTTTTCTTTGTTTTTCGTTTAAAAATTTCATTATGTGATTTTCCATTTACAATTCTTTCCCAAACTTTTTGAAACCTCGCTAATTCTTCGTCGGGGATTATTTTTTCTATGCTTTGATTTGTTATTTCATTTTTAGTATATCCGAAAGTAGCTAAGAATAAATCATTAACATCGATAAATTTTCCTTCTGGGTTTAATTCTGCTTTAAGCAGAAAATGATCAATGGCATTTATTATTGTGTTTAAATCATTTTCTCTACGGGAGGCTTCTTCCTGTGTAGCTTGTAATTCCTCCATATTTTGTCGCATTTCTTCTTCCTGGGCAGCCATCTCTTCTGCTTGTTGCTGTGACTTTTCAAGTAACTCGGAAGTTTTGATATTTATTTGTACCGACCTTAGTGTTGATGCTATACTTTCTGCAACAGATTCGGCAAACTCAATTTCATGTTTTTCGAATTTTTTAAAGGAAGCCATTTCGATTACCCCAAGAATATCATTTTCAATTTTTAAAGGGATTAGTAGTAAGCTGCTTGGGTTTGAACCACCTAACCCTGATACGATGTTTACATAATTTTGAGGAATTTCTGTTAGATGGATGGTTTGTTTTTCTAAAGCACAAGTACCTACTAATCCTTCGCCAATCTCCACTTGTTTGGTAAAATATTTTTCGCGATCGAAAGCAAAAGCGGCTAAAAGGTCTAATGTTTTTTTGGACATGTCCTGATCGTTTAAAATAAATAAACCTCCTTGATTGACATTAAGGTAGCGAACTAAATTTTTAATAATATTCATCGAAAGTACCGATAAGTTTTCATTGTCCTGACGTAAAATATCAGCAAATTTTGCCAGTCCTTCGTTTGCCCAGCGGCGTTTTTGATCTTCTTTTTTTCTTTCTTCTTCTTCTTCTCTTGCCTTTTTAAAATTATTCCTCATTTCAATAAGCGATTGGCCTAATCTATCTTCTTTGCTTAATAAATCAAGCTCAGTATCAATATTCCCTGCACCTATCTCTCCGGCAAATTCAGCTTTTTTGTTTAATGCTTTAATCGATGTATTTAATGCCTGGGTCATTTCACCTACTTCATCTTTGGTTTTTGCTTCAATTATTAATGATTTATCAATTTTTCCCAGTGATAGATTTTTAAGGGTTTCGGTAACTTTCACAATTGGATTTGTAATATTATGTGCAATATACCAAACCACCAGTGTTAATACTATAAACCCCACAAAGCTAACGATAAGTACATTAATTAATATTTGATTTGCTTTTGATGTAATTACCTTATTAGGAACTACAATTGCCAGCGACCAGGGGGTTTCAATATTTTGAATTTTAATGGGAGCAAAAGCATAAAAGTGTTTTTCTTTTTGTTTGTTTTTGTGGGTAAATGAAAAAAACTCGCCCGCAGCAACTTTTTGAGCGATATTATAAGTTTTTAAAAAATCCTGGTTATTGTCAGCCATTAATTGCCCCATCAGCGTATTGTCGGGATGTGCAACATAAGTGCAATTGTTTGAAAGTAGAAACGCGTAACTGTTTTCGAAAGGTTTTATTTCTTCTATAATTTTTTGAAAACGTTGTAAATCAACATCGGCTCCTGCAAGCCCTATAAATGAACTGCCCAATTTAATGGGTGCTGAGATGTTTGAGTTTAAATACTGGTCTGCTTCGTTATCGGAATAATTATAAATTTCAGGATCAATAATTTTTGCTTTACCTGAGGATTTCATTTTATAATAATTACTTGTAAATACATCACCATCTGTATTTAGTTCTGCTTCCAGCTGTTTAATATTCCCGTCTTGTTCTCTTACCCATCCGTTCAGGTAACGGCCAAACGGTTTATCCCATTCGGGATTAATATATTGTAATTCCCAACTGGTTGCTACTGCCAAAAAATGTGGATTTTCGAGAATAACATTTCGTTGTTGTTCTAGAAAAACTGTATTCCATTCATCCCAGGGGAGAGTTTGGTATGCTTGCCCAGCCTGAGCCAATGTTTTTACAGCCTTAAAATCAGACGAGAGTTCACTTTTTATAATATTAGCATATTCTTTTGCAGTGGTTTGTGCTACATTTTGTGTTTCGGTTAAAGTTAGCTTTTGCGATTTAATGGTGATATATCCTATTACAGCAATAAAAATTAATATTGAAGTTGATAGAATATATAGTAATAATTTGGTCTTTATTTTCATCGGACAAACAGGTTAGGAAACAACCGTTAAACTTACATTTTTTTAAGAAAAAATCAAATTAATGTTAATAGATATTAATGGAGTATTTTTTAAGTTCTTTTGAGTACAATTTCGCATTTCCCAGGATGGAGTCCATTAAATCCCAGAATCTCCTACCATGGTTTTTTTCTTTTGTATGACAAAGCTCATGAATAATGACATAATCAATCAGGTGGCCGGGTAAACGTATAAGGTGTAAGTTTAAGTTGATGTTGTTTACTCCGGAACAACTACCCCAAAGGGTTTTATTGTTTTTAATATAAATACTCCGATAGGTAAAGTTATATTTTTCAGCTAAAAATTTTACTCTCTGTGGAAGGTATTCTTTTGCCTCAAATCTTAAGGCATTAATAATGGAATTTTTTATTGTTTGTTGTATCTGTTTTGATTGAATGTTTTCATTGGCAGGATATTTAATTTCAATTGTATGGTTAGTGATGTTTGTTTTTATAGAGTTCTCGTTATGGGTGCTTATTTCTAATTTTCTGCTTCTGCTTTTAAATAATGTTTTTTCAGAAAAGAATGTCGATTTGTTTTCAATAGCATCAATTTTTGGTTGTTGTGTTTTTATCCACTCTTTTTTTTGTTCTGCTATTTTTTTTGCCGAATTATAACTCACAAAATAGGGAAAGGTAACCACTATCCCTCTTCCCGGGCGCATAGATATGCTTAGGTTTTTTGATCGTTTATTTTTTCGAAATTTAACATTTCCTACTCCCTCAACATACATTATTTTTTCTGCCATAGCCAACTAATCAAGGTACTTTGTTATTTTTTCGAATAATTTTTTAATTTCAATGGGCTTGATAATATAATCATTATATCCTAAATTTTTAATTTCTTTTATATCGCTATCCATGGCATATGCTGTTTGTGCTATTACCGGAATGTTTACCCCATGATTCCTTATGTGTTTAAAGGCATTATGCCCGTTCATTTTTGGCATTTGAATATCCATTAAAATAAGATCAAAATTTTTATTTTTTTCGATCATTTGAACAACCTCTTCGCCATTCTTTGCCCAGGAAACAGTTGCTTTGGTCTTTTTTAATAAAGTATTTAAAAACTGATAATTGGTCTCAACATCTTCAGCAATCAGGATTCTTTTATTTTTCCAGTTAATTTTATTAGGGATCAACATTTTCATTCCAAGGTCTTTTTTTGAGAAATCAACAGGGATGTTAAAATAAAAATTAGCGCCTTTGTTTTTTTCTGCTTCAACGTTTATTTCTCCACCTAATAATTCTATCAGTTTTTTAGCAAGTGTTAGTCCAAGCCCGGTACCTCCATATTTACGAGTTGAAGAATCGTCGGCCTGTCTAAATGGTTCAAAGATGTATTTAGATTGATCTTTTGCAAAACCTATACCGGTATCTTTTACAAAGCATAAAAGAATATTTTCTTTTATTGTGTAGCCAAATTCAATAAAGCCATTTTCAGTAAATTTTAATGCATTATCCAGCAGGTTCGAAAAAATCTGTTTAAAGCGTTTCGGATCGGTAATAACTTCCAAAGATTTTGATTGAACACCTTTGGTTAATTTTATATCAACATTTTTTAATCCCATTTCTTTTTTTTGTTGATTAACATCGATATATAGCTCATCCAGAATTGTATTAATATTACATTTTACTTTGTTTATCACTAAGTTTTCTGCTTCTATTTTCGAAACATCAATAATATTGTCAATAATTTCTAACAAGTTATTACTGCTTTGATTGATAATGTTTAAATATTCGATTTTATTTTTTTCAGACAGTTCTCTATTGATGATTAAATTAGAAAAGCCTATAATAGCATTCATGGGTGTACGAACTTCATGCGACATGTTGGTTAAGAAGGCCGATTTTAGCCGATCTGATTCTTCCGCTTTTGTTTTTGCATCATGCAATATTCTTTCTGTTTCCTTTTGTTGCGTAATATCCCTGTAGATAACATATACTCCTAATTGGTCATTTTTGAATTTAATGGGTGTGGACAGGATAGAAACAAAAACTTTCGATTGGTCTTTTTTTATTCTAATTTCCTCGGCTTCTACATCGAGTCCTTTGATAATTTTGTTATCAAATTCTTTTGCTTGATTTCTTAATTCTTTCGGAACAATAAAATCATTTACATTTTTATTTATTAATTCGTCTTTTGTATATCCGAATAATTTTGTAAAAGCATGATTTACTTTTATTACTTTTCCATTATTCCCGATTAAAGCAATAGCTTCAGGAGCGCTTTCAAAGAGTCTTTCGAAAAAAGCTTCGTCCTCTTTCTTTTTATCCTGAGATGTTTTTATTTCACGAACCATTTTATTTGCCGAACGGGCAATCATTTTAAATTCATAAAAATCAAGTTTAGATTCGTCAATTTCCTCAAGGTTTTGCGAGGCATTTTTAAAAAAATCTAAGAATGAGTTAACATTGGCTTTTGCTTTTTTGGATAAAAAATATGTAAAAATAAACAGAAAGGTAAGAACTGCTCCAAAAACAATAATAATTGTTAGTACATTTTTTTGAATGGTTTGTTTAAGTGCTGTTTTTTGTTGGTTTAATATGGGATTAATGTCTTCGAAATAAATTCCTGCACCAACCATCCATTGCCATTCAGGAACTCCTTTTACAAACGACATTTTGGGAACTATTTCGTCAGAGTTTAATTTTTTCCATGAATAGTAGATATATCCACCTTCAGGATTTTTTACCGCTTTTCTTTCTTCCTGTATAACTTTTACACCATTTGGGTCTTTGTAATCCCACAGATTAATTTTTGTGGTTACTATCTTGCCATCTATAATTAAGGCATCACCGTTGTAAGTGTTTGCAAAAATATAGCCTTCCTGGCCAAATCGTATTTTTGAAAGCCTTTCTAAAATTTTTTTTTGTACTTCTTTTTCAAAATCATCAACATATTCACCGGTTCCAATATACCAATCGTAAGGTTCAAAAAGTTTTACAAAAGAAGTTTTTTTATGGGTCATATTATCATCATATCCAGGCCTTTTCCAATAACCAGTAACAAAACCTTCTTTATGGGTTTTAACCATATTTATCTCATCCCGCATGATATAATTGCCCATATCGTCTTGTAAATCGTAAATATATTTCCCTTCAAGATGAGGAGCTGTTGGATATAGTACATCATAACCATTAAGGTGTCCGATAAATATATAGCCATCCTTATGATCGAATCGAATGGGGCGTAAAATTTCTTTAATCATTTGCTTGATTTCGTTCGCCGATTTTTGATTCTTATTCTGATCATAAATGCTTTTGGCTAACGAATGAGCCATATAAACGCTACTTTTAAGCCGTTCTTTTTGTTTAGCTTCGGATTCTTGTATTTTATAATAAATATAGTCAACCGCTTTAAGTGTTTCGTTTTTAACTAAACTTTTATGCGTTTCAATATGGTTTTTATGAATTCGTTCGTTAATTCTTGTGTAGGTAGAATATTCATTGAATATCCAAAAGTAGCCAACGGCTATAATAATAATTGCAATAACAAAAATGGTTTGAAAAAGAAGGAGATTTACAATACTGCGTTTATGTCCGAATAATTTTATGAAAGGATTAAATAATCTACTAAAAATAGACATAATGAGTAATTATCTTGGTTTTAATATTCTAATATTAAAGATTCAATTATAAGATATTATTTTTAAAAAAGTACAATTTAGCAATTTAAATTAATAGATTTTTTAAATTTGATTTTTTATTTGTGTACAAAAGGTTATTTTGCACCTATCCAATGATTGTTTTATATAATTAAATTTAACCAAATTATGAAAAGTAATAAACTTCTTAAATATTTACTTATGGCGGCTGTTGTGCTTATTATTTTTGCCGTAATAGGTAAAAAAGCCGGGTGGTTTGGTGGCGAAATTACGATTAAAGTTAGTGTAGAAAAACCAGCCATAAGAACCATTACCGAAATTGTAACAGCAAGTGGGAAAATACAACCTGAAACCGAAGTAAAAATTTCACCCGATGTATCCGGAGAGATTGTAGAGTTAAAAATAGAAGAGGGAGACAAAGTAAAAAAAGGAGATTTATTACTGAAAATAAAACCAGATATATATCTCTCTGCTGTAGATCGTGCAGAGGCTTCTGTAAATTCTGCTAAAGCAAATTTTGCAAATGCCCAGGCCTATTTAAAACAAATTGAGGCGAAATACAAACAAACGAAGAATGCTTACGAAAGGTCAAAAATTCTTTGGGAGCAGGAAACAATTTCACAAGCTGATTATGAGTCTGCTTTATCGTCTTTTGAAATGGTTGAAGCTGAATTATCTGCTGCAAAAAAATCTTTAGAGGCTTCTAAATATTCGATTCAAAGTGCCGAAGCAACTTTATCAGAAGCCAAAGAGAATTTACAAAAAACCACAATTTATGCTCCAATGGATGGTACGGTTTCCAGGTTAAATGTTGAAATTGGCGAACGAGTAGTTGGAACCATGCAAATGGCTGGTACTGAAATGCTTCGAATTGCCGATTTAAGCCGTATGGAAGTAAAAGTAGATGTTAATGAGAACGATATTGTAAAAGTAAAATTAAACGATACTGCTATTGTTGAAATAGATGCCTACCTGGGTGAAAAATTTAAAGGGATTGTTACCGAAATGGCAAATTCAGCAAATGTTTCCGGAATGGCTACCGATCAGGTAACCAGCTTTGATGTTAAAGTATTATTACTAAAAGATTCTTATACACATTTACTAAAAGAAAACAATCCCAATCCTTTTAGGCCGGGAATGTCTGCTTCTGTTGATATTCAAACCAATACTAAACCCAATATTTTAACCATACCAATAGAAGCTGTAACAACAAGAACATCAACAGATACTACAAATGCTTCTGAAGAATTTGTTGCAGATGAATTTAGAGAAGTTGTTTTTGTTGTATCGGAAGAGACGGCTAAGCTGAAAAATGTAAAAACAGGAATTCAGGATAACCAGTATATTGAAATTGTTGATGGATTAACATTGGATGATGATATTATTATTGCACCTTATAGTGCCATATCCAGAAAACTAAAAGATGGAATAAAAGTTGAAGTAGTTGAGAAAAAACAATTGTTTGAACAAGATTAATATTCTTACTAGAAGAGAACTTTATGGCATTAATTCTAAATATTGAAACTTCTACCCAGGTTTGTTCTGTTTCTGTTTCAGAAAAAGGACAGATAAAAGGTTTTAAGGAAATAAGCGATGAAAAATCACATGCAAAATATCTTACCGTTTTTATTGATGAACTAATAAAAGAGCTAAATATTTCTTTACATGACATTGATGCGGTTGCTGTTAGTAAAGGGCCCGGATCATATACCGGTTTAAGAATTGGTGTATCAACAGCAAAGGGCCTTTGCTATGCAAAAGATATACCGTTAATTTCAGTAAATACACTTCAATCTATGGCATTTGGGCTGATCCAAAAAGTTAACCAAGAAGATTTAACGATACCCAATTTTAAACAATCCATATTGGTTCCCATGATTGATGCCCGCAGGATGGAAGTTTATTCTGCCTTTTTTAATTCAATGGGCGAGTTTTTAAGAGATGTGAAAGCTGAAATTATTGATCAGCATTCTTATAAAGATATTTTAAAATCAAAACAAATGATTTTCTTTGGAAATGGCTCTGATAAAATTACCAAAACAGTTCAAGGCCAAAACACTTTTTTCTTGCCTGGTTTTTCAGCTTCAGCTGTATATATGGCTCAATTATCAGAACTATTTTTTGCTGAGAAAAAGTTTGAGGATGTAGCTTATTTTGAACCCTTTTATCTTAAAGATTTTATTGCTACAACTCCTAAAAAAAATATCTTTAGATAAAAGTCCCATAGATTTTGTTTGATTATCATTAATGATGAAAAAGATTCAGTTATATACGTTAAATTTGTTTGTTTTATTCCTTTGGGTTACCCTTTGTAATGGACAAACTTCTTCCAAACCTAAACCTTTTAAAAGTGAAGAAAAACTGGTTTATGTAGCACGGTTTGGGTTTATTCATGCAGGAGAAGCAACTTTTTCATTAGTGAAAAAGAGTTTTGAGGGAGAAAAAGTTTTTCATGCAAAAGCTTTGGCCAATACCATTGGTTTAGCCGATAGGATTTATAAAGTAAGAGATATTTATGAGAGCTATTTCGATTATAATTCCGGCCTTCCGTATTTAGCCATACGAAATATTAGCGAAGGAAATTATCGTTATTATAATGAAGTGCGTTATAATCATCAAAGAAATGTAGTGATAAGCCAGAAATCAGGAGAACATGAAGTCCCAGACAATATTCTTGATATGTTGTCTACGTTTTATTTTTTCCGCGAAGCCATGCTGAATGATATTAAAGTAATTGGTGATGATATTATGTTCGATACCTACTTTGCCGATGAAATTTTCCCATTAAAAATGCGCTATGCCGGTGATGAAACCATCAAAACAAAATTAGGTAAATTTAAAGCTATGAAATTTTCTCCTGTTGTTGAACCAGGCCGCATTTTCGATTCAGAAGATGATGTTACAATATGGATTTCTAAAGATAAAAACTTTGTTCCTTTGCAGATTAGGATAGACCTTATTGTTGGTTCTATAAAATGCGATTTAACAGAATATTCTGGCTTAAAATACCCCTTAAAACAAATTCAATAACTATCTGTTTGAAAATAAGTTCGATTTTAAAATGATTTAATTATTTTTGCAGAGAAAATTTTTAACAAATATTTTATTATGGCTAGTACATCAGATTTTAAAAATGGATTATGTATTGATTTTAATAATGAGCTTTATACCATCGTTCAGTTTCAGCATGTAAAACCAGGCAAAGGAGGTGCTTTTGTAAGAACAAAATTAAAAAATCTTAAAACGGGTAAAGTTATTGATAAAACGTTTAACTCCGGGGCTAAAGTAAATACAGCAAGAATTGAACGAAGGCCCTATCAATATTTATATAAAGATGACATTGGTTATCATTTTATGCATGCAGAAACATTCGAACAGGTTTCTTTTCAGGAAGAATTAATCAACCAACCCGATTTATTAAAGGAGGGACAGGGAGTAGAAGTAGTTTACCATGCCGATACTGAAACGCCATTGTATTGTGAATTACCTCCATTTGTAGTGTTAGAAGTTACTTATACCGAACCCGGATTAAAAGGGGATACCTCTTCAAGCACATCATTAAAACCTGCATCATTAGAAACCGGAGCGGAAATCATGGTTCCTTTATTTGTTTCAACCGGAGACAAAATAAAAGTTGATACCAGAGGCCGTTCATACAACGAAAGAGTTAAAGAATAAAAAATGCTTTATTTTTGCTTGTATTTTTTTTATATTTATTGAAAATTGAAAATCAGGAATTTAAACTTTATGGATATTGCAGGTAAGGCATCAATAAATAGGCTAAAGCTTTCTACATTTAAGTTAAATACATTACTTACAATTACCAAAGCGATTAATGCCAATCTTTCTACAGAAGAATTGCTGCAGCGATATGAAAAAATATTGCGTGATGACCTTAATATTGGAAAAATATTGATTTATAAATTTGATAAAGGATGGAACTTAATTTTAAGTTCCGGATGTTCACCCAATATTATTGATCAAATTGATGTTGAAAAAGATTTGCTTGAGCATAAAGAGATTTCATTTGTTACCGCTTCTCCAAACCCTTCATTAAGGGTATTCGATAACATTATCCCGGTTTTTAACAATAATGTACCCATTGCTTTTGTTTTAATCGGCGATATTGATGAGGAAAAAGAAGGTGTAAGCCCAACAATAAAACACTTACATTTTATTCAAACCCTTTCGAATATTATTATTGTTGCTATTGAAAACATTCGATTATATAACGAATCTTTAAAACAAGAGGTGCTAAAAAAAGAGCTTGAGCTTGCCTCTAAAATGCAATCGATGCTAATTCCCGAAAGGGATACATTGCCACACAATGATAAAATTTTTGTTTCTACCTTTTACCATCCTCATTTGGAGGTAGGTGGCGATTATTATGATTTTATTCAATTGAACGAGAATGAAGTAGGATTCTGTATTGCAGATGTTTCTGGGAAAGGTATTTCGGCCGCTTTATTAATGTCAAATTTCCAGGCTAACCTAAGGGCTCTTTTTACTACCGAATCATCGCTTGTTGATATGGCTGTAAAACTTAACGACCGTGTAATGGCCAGTGCTAAAGGAGAAAAGTTTATTACGATCTTTATGGGCAGGTACAATTATAATACAAAAAGACTTAACTACATTAATGCAGGCCATAATCCACCACTGTTTTATAAAGTAGATGATGATGAAATGTTATTTTTACGCGATGGATGCGTTGGAATGGGGATGTTGAATGAAATTCCAACCATAAAAGAAGGAACGATTACTATTAATCAAAGATCAAAGCTTTTTTGTTATACCGATGGACTTGTCGAATTAGTAGGTGATGATGGCGTTAGCTTTGGAACTGAACAAATTGAAGAGTGCCTGGAAAATGATGAAGAAATTGATCATAATATAAATACCATTATTCAAAAACAAAAAATTTTGGAAGGGAGTACTGCTATTTTTGACGATATTTCCATTATCGGGATTGAGTTTTATGCTTAAACACAATATGATTTAGCCGAACAGCCCTATTGTAGCTGTTGGGTTTTCTCATTACCTGTACCTCATTTGCTTTTATTTCCTTTAAAGATTTTTTTCCATATTAAATAAATATATGCGGAATTCATGTATTTGTAGGTTAAGAGAATCCCATGATTAAAACTTCATTATTATCAATCCATTGTGCTTCTTCTGCTTTGCAGGCTGTTCCACAACACACCAATCCGGCAACATAATTTTTTTTAATTCCGAATAATAACTGGATCACTTCATATTTCGGGTGGATAATTAAATAATTTCATTATAAATTTTATTTTATATAATTATTTATTTTGAATTTGTTTTACTGATAGAAAGATGAATACATAGTATTTATACTTTCTTTTTCCTTGATGAAAAAGAAACAAAAAATCAACCGAAATGAACGAATTTTGATAATCTATCCGTTTCTTTATTTAATCATTGTATTTCAAGAATGTTTTTTGTCAGGCCTCTCTTTCTTAATCCTGTGGTCACTTGGTGATTATCAACAATTCCGCTCTCATTTCGCTTTTCCCACCTCACCTGTTATTAAATTACTTTCTAATTCTTTGGAGTTGA
>JAXHVS010000093.1:0-22023 GCA_034189025.1 Bacteroidota bacterium | reverse complement strand
GCAATTTCCAGCATCCATGCTGTAGTTGTTCCGTTATCTACTGCTCCGTTATAAATAGAATCTCCATTCATGGGCTCACCTACACCTAAATGATCCCAGTGTGACGAATATATTATTACCTCATCAGCACGGTCTGTACCAGGAAGAATCCCAATTACATTTTTTGATGTAGCGAACTTATGACTGCTTTTAATGGAAAGATTTAATCGGGCATTAAGATTTACTGGTGTAAATCCGGGTTGTTTTGCTTGTTCTATTAAATCATCAAGGCCGTATCCTGCCAGTGAAAAAAGTTCGTATGCTGAATTTTTTGTTATCCATCCTTCCATAGCACACTTAGACAAGTAATTGTCGTTGGGTTTTAAATAGAGTTTAGGGATGATAGCTCCATTTAACACAACACCCCAGGGGTACCCTGCAGGTTCTGTTTCATGAACAATAAGTATCCCTTTAGCTCCCTGACGGGCAGCTTCTTCATATTTATAAGTCCAACGCCCATAATAGGTCATTTCATTGCCGTTAAAGAAATCTTTGTTATCTGTTCCGAACCCCGGATCGTTGACTAATACAATTACTGTTTTACCTTTAACATTTAACTTTTCGTAATCATTCCAATTGTATTCGGGAGCAACAATCCCATATCCTGCAAATACTATATCAGAATTATTTAAGTTAATTTCATCAACTAATTGCTTCGAAAAAGCAACAAAATCATCTTTATAATTAAGTTCAAGTGTACTATGGCGTAAATTAATTTTCATTTTTTTGGCCGGAATGTTTTTTACCTCAACCATCGGGACTTCCTGAATGTAACTTCCATTAACTGCCGGTTCAAGCCCAATTCGTTTATATTCACGGATAAGAAAATCAACGGATTTTTCTTCTCCTTTGGTAAAAGGTTTTCGCCCAAGGAATTCATCCGATGAAAACTCGGTTACAATTCGCTTCATGTCTGTTCCGTTGATGGTAGATTCTGCTTTTTGATATCCAGATTGGCATGATGTTAGTAGCAGAATAACAGGGATGGTGAATAATAATGATCTATAACTCATAATATTATTATTTATTAATAGTAATGATTTAACCTATCGAAATTAATTATTTAATCATGAAAAAACGAAATTCCCACTATTTTATTCTTATTTTTATTATTTAATTAAAACTTACTGATGATGAGAAACTTATTTTTAACATTTTTATTGATAGTTTTGTTTACTCCCGTTTTCGCGAATCAAAATGTATTAAATTTATCTTCGAAAATTAAGGAGGTTACTGTATACCGACAAGGAGCCCAGGTTGAAAGAGAAGGTTCAATTACTTTGCCTTCAGGAATTACTTCTATAAAATTTACGAATCTCCCCCGTAATATTAATCAACAGAGTATTCAATTAACCGGATTTGGAGATTTTACTATTCTTTCAGTGAATTACCAACTTAATTATCTTAAAAGTCAAGAGAAAACCAAAGAGGTTCAGATGCTTGAAGATAGCCTAACTTATTGGCAATACAAGAAAACTGACTTAGAAAACAAGCTGGATATTTACAAAGCGGAGCATGAAATTTTATTAGCGAATAAATCTATTGGCGGACAACAAAATGGATTAAATGTTGATGCGTTGAAAGTTGCTATGAAATATTTTCATACCGAATTGAGCCGTATAAAAGAAAATGAGCTAAAAATTACGAAGGATTTAAAATTTATAAACGAACAAATTCAAAGAATACAGAATCAATTGAATAGTAAGCGAGCTAAAAGAAATGAACCAACATCAGAAGTGTTTGCTCAGGTTCAAGCATCTAAACCGGGTAAAGCTATTTTCAATTTAAAGTATCTTATCTTTAATGCAGGATGGATTCCAGAATACGATTTAAGAGCAACTGATATTACACAACCTGTTAAGATGACTTATAAAGCAAAAGTTTTTCAATCGAGTGGAGAGGATTGGAGTAATGTAAAATTAACGGTTTCAACAGGGAACCCGCAATTAAATAATGAAAAACCTATAATTAATCCCTGGTATTTAAATTTTCTTAGTCCACAGTATTCTATTTCACAATCCCGGCTCAGGCCTGAAGCAAAAGCAGCCCAATCGATGGAAGTATATAGTTATGATAAAGGAATGAATGCAGCAGATGATGTTAGTTTTGAAACTTTTGAAAATCAAACCAATGTTTCTTTTGTGATTGATGTTCCTTATTCTATACCCTCCGATGGACAAAAATATTTGGTACAGGTAAATTCTTTTACTCTTAATGCCAATTACACTTATTTTACCGTGCCTAAAATAGATGAAACAGCTTATTTATTGGCAAAAATTACAGGATGGGAAGAGTATAATTTGTTGCCCGGACGAGCCAATATATTTTTCGAAGGTGCTTTTGTGGGAACCTCAACAATAAATCCTGCAGTTTCTGTAGATACGCTTGATTTATCCCTGGGAAGAGATGAGTCTGTAGTTGTTACAAGAACAAAAATAAAAGATTTGGAAAGTAGAAGTTTCCTGGGATTAAATAAAAAAGAAACCTATGGATGGGAAATAAAGATTAAAAACACCAAAAGATCAGATATCGCTATAATCGTCGAAGATCAGTTTCCGGTTTCAACGCATGAAGATATTGAAGTAGAATATCTGGAAAAATCGGGGGCAAAAGTAAATAATACAAATGGTAAATTAACCTGGGATTTTAAAATAAAAGCATTAGAATCGAAAGCACTACAAATAAAATTTGCTGTTAAGTACCCGAAAGATAAAAAAGTGAATTTATAGATTTAAAGCATGGTTGGGGTGCAATATAATATTTTGTACCTCAACCCATTTTATTTCCCGCTGTACTCCATTAAATAAGCTTTTATAAAATCGTTAAGATTTCCATCCAGTACATCCTGCACATTTCCTGTTTCGAGATTTGTGCGTACATCCTTTATTAATTTATAAGGGTGAAGAACATAGTTTCTTATTTGTGAACCCCATTCAATTTTTTTCTTTTCGCCTTCAATTTTTGCTCTTTCTTCGGTTTTTTTGCGTAATTCTATTTCGTAAAGTCGGGATTTGAGCATGCGCATTGCATTTTCTTTATTTTTTAGCTGTGAGCGGGTCTCCTGGTTTTCTATAACAATTCCCGTTGGTGCATGACGTAAGCGTACTGCGGTTTCTACTTTATTAACATGCTGGCCTCCTGCACCGCTAGATCTGTATGTTTCCCATGTAATATCTGCAGGGTTAATATTAATTTCAATGTTTTCATCCACAACGGGTGAAACATAAACAGATGCAAACGACGTATGTCTTCGGTTGTTGGAATCGAATGGCGAGAGGCGTACTAAGCGGTGAACGCCATTCTCACTTTTTAGATATCCATAGGCATATTCGCCGGAAAATTCTAGGGTAACCGTATTTATTCCAGCTTCATCGCCAGGTTGATAATTTACTTCTTTAACTTTATAATTGTTTCGTTCGCCCCAGCGAATGTACATTCTCATCAGCATTTCAGCCCAGTCGTGGCTTTCAGTTCCTCCAGCTCCTGGATTTATTTGTAAATAAGCACCTAAGGCATCTTCTTCGTTACGAAGCATATTTTTTAGCTCAAGATCTTCAATGAGCTTAAGGGTTTTTTCATATTGGCGGTCAACTTCTGCTTCTTCAATCTCACCTTCTTTATAAAAATCGAGCGCAAGCTGAAGCTCATCAACCTGGGTTCTTATTTCGTTAAAAGCGTTTGTCCATGCTTTTAGTCCCGAGATTTGTTTTAGTTGCTTTTCTGCTTGTTGAGGATCGTCCCAGAAATCAGGAGCCTGTGTTTTTTCTTCTTCTTCCTCAATTCGAATGGTTTTCCCCTCTATGTCAAAGATGCCTCCTCAACGCATCCGTACGTTTTTCAATTTCTTTTAACTGTTCGTTACTGACCATAATGATTTATTATTACTACGATTTTTTACAAAAGTAACAAAACTTAAATAAATTGATCGTTGTATCAATAAAAAAAGGGAGCTTAGCTCCCTCCTAATTGTTCTTTAAATGATATTAATAAGCACCACTTTGTTCAAGTTTCTCCATTTCTTTGTCGAAAGTTTCTTTGTATTTTTCGTAATCATAATCAATCTTTAAACGTTGATCTCTTGAAAGCTTGTTGTTAAGTGCTTCCTCTAAAGCGTCAACCGACATTTCAATAGCCATGTAGCATTTATATGTTCCTGCTTTGGTTTGCGTAATTTTTTCGCAAATGGTTTTTACGTTGTTTAATTGTTGATTGATTACTTCTCTCGAAAGAGACTCGAATCTTTCTTCTACTTCTTCAACATTGTTAAACTCGCGTGAGTTAACATAGTTATCGGTAGTTCCTTTAATTATTGTCTCGATTTGGCCTGCCAGAGCAGCTTTACTGTTGCTGGTTGCTTTTTTGCGGGCAATTTCCATATCTGTACTTTCGCCAGTAGCATTAGCTCTAAAATTATTTTTATCGCTTCTGTAATCTGGACCTGAGCAGTAAACTTCAACTAGAGTTTCACCCTTAACATCGGTTACTTCTTTTTTTGATTTACAGCTGGTAAAGGTGCTGCCAAAAACAATAGCTCCTGCCAACAGTAATCCAAATGATTTGTAAATTCTCTTTTTCATAACATTAAATTTTAAAATTAATAAATGTAATTTCCGTTTTATAGTTTAATTGTTCTTATTTCTGGAATTATTTCGTTAATAATTTTTTCTTTTGTTTTTTCTATTGCATTTTCTGCAGCATTGTTGTAGCTTCCCGACTTCATCCCTTTAACATTTGTAATATCTTGAGTAAAGACTTCCATTCCGGTATTTAGGTTTTTGATCGATATTGTACAATTTAAAAATGCGGTATGTAAATTATATTGGCCTAATTTTTCGCCTTCAATAACCGATGATTTTATTTTAATTAACACATCCGCTTTTTCTCTATCTTCGGTAAATGAAAAGAAGTTTTCAGAAAGTTCTGTTTTTAAAATATTGGTAATGGGTTTTCTTTTACTGGTTTGACCCAAAAATAATTCTTCCGATTCAAGATATGCAAATAATTCATTCACTTCAACTATAATATTGCCGTAAGGAATTGTTCCACGTTCGGTAAACATTTGCTTTAGGAAATTATCAGGAGTATCTGGGCCAAAATAATTATCGATATTTAATTTTGCTTTAATGATTTGGCTTTTTCCTTTAGGAGCTTGATGAGCAATAGAGCATTTAGCTATTCCATTGCTTTTTGATACTACTTTTTCCTGCGTTTTAATTTCTGAATTAGGGAAATAAAAAACGATTGGAATATTTTCCAGGTTCTGGGTTTCAAGAGATGTTTTGTATTTGACTTTGACATTAACGGGATCGCTATCAGTAGACAGGGCAGTTATTTCAAAGATATCTTTCTCAGGTGTTATAACTATATTTGAAAATATTTCTTGTATTGATTGGAAAATTGCATTATCCAGGTAGATCTTCCCTTCTTCTAAAAGAAATACAGATAAATCTTCGTCTAAATGTTTTTTAAGGGCATCGAACGCTTTAACGTAAAAGATAATAGCGTTATTAATATCGTATATTTTCTCTGAGGCTTTTGCTTTTTCAAAAAAATCTTTGGATAAATTTTTGGCTTTCTCCAGTTTCTCGCGTTTTTTCCTTTCATATTCAGCTTTTGAAAGGCGATAATAAACCCAATATTCATTTTTATCTTCGTAAGTGTCGATTAATTCATACCCCTCAATTTCATTTTTGGCTTTTAAGTTAATGTAGGCTTCATAACTTTCTTTAAACCCTGAGTTATCCTCAAACTGATGAAGTAATGAGTGGGTAGAGATGTTGACTGAAATTTCTGAAATAAGATCAGCTAAAGCATTATTTTTTGCTGCTTGTAAATAATCATTGTTTGTTTTATTTGATTTACCAATGCCAATATAATATTCATTATTAGTGGGTTTTTGGTTTACCCATTTGGGTTTTTTTTGTGCAGCATTAATAACCGTACACGATTGAAAAGAAACAATCAATGCAGCCAATAAAAAAAATGATATTTTTAATTTTTGTAGCATGGGCTGTTTGATTTATTTATACGTAAAAATAAGTAATATTCGGTTTAAACATATGGTTTGATGCATAAATTTTCATTTATCTTTTCTTTTATTTACCATCGAGTTTACCGTATCAAATACCTTGCCATTTTCAAATCCTCTTGAAACAGCAAACCTTACAAGCTTAGATTTTATAGTGTATTCGTCAGTATCTTTTAACGAGTTTAATTTTTTTGTTAGTTCTGTTTCCAGCACTTGTTGGTATTCGTACAATGAGATTTCATTCATCCCTTTTTGGATAAAGCTTTCAGGAATATTTTTTTGTTTTAATGCATATTCAATTTTTATTTTTCCCCATTTATTAAATCGGAATTTTTCTTTTACAAAGGCTTTTGCAAAACGCTCTTCATCAATAAATTTATCTTCAATAAGACTTGCAATTAAAGGCTCAAAATCATTTTTGTTAATTCCCCATTGATGAAATTTTTGTTTTATATCTTCAATACATTTTTCTTTTTGAGCACATAGGTTTTGTGCTTTTACTAATGCCTGTTTTGTCGATATTTTTTTTGGCTTTGCCATATATATTATCTTAGAATTCCGCGTATCATTCTGTATTTGCCGTTGATATCTTTTTTTAACAGTATCTTTTGAAAATTTTTTTCATCGAGGAGCAATGCGATTTCTTTTCCAAAATGTTCATTAATCTCAAAATACAATTTCCCGCCTTTTTTTAGATGCTTAAGTGCAAAATCAACAATTTTTCTATAAAAAAGCAGTGGATCACTGTTGGAAACAAATAGAGCTTCCTCTGGTTCATAATTTAGTACATTAGGATGCATAAATTGTTTTTCTTTTTCTGTTACATAAGGAGGGTTACTAACAATTATATCAAAAGTATTATCGAGCTGATTATTATTTAAAATATCGAAATAAGATATATATATTTCTGTATGATTTAATTTACTGTTACGTCGTGTAATTGATAAAGCATCAGTAGAATTATCTAGGGCATAAATAAATGATTTGGGTAAGTTTTTAGCTAATGAAATAGCTATACAGCCACTTCCCGTTCCAATATCGGCGATGTTTTGAAATTTATTTTTATTTTCGGAAATAATCCAGTTTACCAACTCTTCTGTTTCCGGACGAGGAATTAAAACCCCAGGAACTACAATAAAAGGAAGATTATAAAATTCTGTTTGGCCTAGAATATACTGTATGGGTTTAAACTTTTTTAATTCTTTAATATTGGCAATTATTCGCAGAACAATATTGTCATTTATTTCTTCCTCTTGTTTTAATTGTATTTGTACTTTTGAGTATTTGAAATAATAATGCAAAATAAGATATATAAAACTATTTATTTCCTGCTGAGGATAATAGTCGTTTAATTCTGATTTTATTAGCGAAATTATTTTCTTTATTGTATATTTTGACCTCATTTTCCAAATTTAAAAAAATTGTATGACCGATAGTACAATAAAAGAAAAATATATGCAACGGTGCATAGAATTAGCAAGGCTAGGATTAGGGAATACTGCACCTAACCCAATGGTTGGGTCTGTAGTTGTGTACGATAATAAAATTATTGGAGAAGGTTATCATCGAAAATGTGGCGAAGCACATGCAGAAGTAAATGCAATAAATTCAGTAAAAAATAAAGAGTTATTACAAAAATCAACCCTATATGTTAATCTTGAACCATGTTCTCATTTTGGAAAAACACCGCCCTGTGCCAATTTAATTGCACAATTAAAAATACCTGAAGTTGTTATTGGAACTATTGATACAGCTTCGCATGTTTCGGGCAAAGGAATTGAAATATTAAAACAAGCTGGATGTAAAGTTACAGTTGGTATGCTTGAAAAAGAATCGAGAGAGATAAACAAGCGTTTTTTTACTTTTCATGAAAAAAAGCGCCCATACATTATTTTAAAATGGGCTGAAACACTGGATGGGTTTATTGATGTTTTACGTAGCAGAGATCATCCTATTAAGCCCACATGGATTACGAATGAATTTTCTAAAATGCTTGTGCATAAATGGAGGGCCGAAGAACAAGCCATATTGATTGGAACCAATACAGCCTCAACCGATAATCCTACGTTAACTACACGTAACTGGCCGGGAACAAATCCTCTTCGTATTGTATTTGATAGAGATTTAAAGCTATCATCAAATTTAAATATTTTTAATAAAGATGCCGAAACAGTTATCGTTGCTGATAATTTAATGAGAAATAAATTAAATAAAAAATTCCATTCAAATATTGGTACCTTATTTGTAGATGATAATCATGGATTTGATAAACAACTATTTAGTTTTTTTATTAATCATCATATACAATCTGTAATTATTGAAGGAGGGGCTAAGGTCCTTAATTATTTTATTGCAAATGGTTTGTGGGATGAAGCAAGGATTTTCATTGGAAATAAAAAGTTTATGAAGGGAGTAAAAGCTCCACAAATAACGGGAAAAGTTGTTCAAAAAGAAAATTTGGACAACAGTAAGTTGCATTTAATCAAAAACAAAACGATATTTAATCAAAATTAACAAAGGGGTGGCATAAAAATTTTAAAATTATTAAAAGCTTTTGTAAATTTGATAAAACTAATTTATTAACAACTTAACCAAAAACCAATTAAAGCTTAATAACATGAGAATTAAATTTTACCGAACCATTATTCTTACCCCACTATTTATTGTATTAATTTCGTTTGTACAGTGCAGTCCGAAATTATACAGTACGGGTAAAGAATTTGCAGCTTCTGGAAATTACGAAGATGCAATAGCTCAATTTACAAAATTAATTGAGGAGAATCCTGAATATACAGATGCTTATGTTGCACGGGCTGAAGCTTACGAGAAGATTGGCGAAAAAGCTAATGCCGTCAGTGATTATAAAAGAGCTACTACTTTTGAAAGTAAAGACAAGTCTATTTTCTATAATGCCGGCCGATTGTACTATGAATTAGAACAATATGAAGAAGCCATTCCTATGTTATCAAAGGTTACTACATTAGATAAGAAGCATATTGATGCATACCGGCTAAGAATGGAATCCCATATTGCCCTAGAACAGTACGATAAGGCTTTAAAAGAAAGCAATGAATTGTTAAAATTACAGGAAACGGCAAATAACTATTATCGCAGAGGGTTTATTAACGATAAATTGGCTAATTATAATCAAGCCGAAACTGATTTTAAAAAATCAATTGAAAAAGCCCCGGGTGTTGTAGATGGTTATGTTGCTCTAGCCGATGTTTTGTTTAAAGCAAAAAAGTTAGACGAATCTCTTGCTAACTGTAATAAAGCATTGCAGATAGATGATAAAAGCAAACAAGCATTGTGGATCAGAAGTAAGATTTATAAAGAAAAAGTTGATTACCCAAATGCGATCAATGATTTGTCCAAGATGATTATTTTTTCACCAAATGATGAAGAAGCATTCTTTACAAGAGGCCTATATTATCAAGAGTTTAATCAACATCAGAGTGCAATAAACGATTTTAGTAAGGTGATATCGTTAGATCCTGAAAGTGCGTTAGCTTATTTTCATCGGGCAAAATCCAATGAAGAGATTACCCAATATCAAAAAGCGGTAAGTGATTATAAAAAGTATCGAGAGCTTTCGGATGATAATAGCGAAGAAACAAACCAGCGATTGGAAACGGTAAAAAACAGATTATATGAACTTAATCGTGAAAGTAATAAACCCGTTATTACATTTTTAGAGCCTGCTGAAAAAGAAGGACAAAAAATTAATGTAATTGAAGATGCTGCTGAAGTTACCTTAAAAGGAGTTATAGCCGATGAAAGCGATTTAAAATATGCTAAAATTGAAGATAAAGATGTAACTTTTGATGAAGAGGCTGCAAACAATGAATTTACCGTTACGGTAAATATTAAAGATAAAGATGCTATTTCAGTTACTGTGGCCGATGTTTATAATAATGTGTTAGCCACTACGTATAAACTAAACCGGACAGAAATTAATCCACCAGAGATAAGATTGATAGCTCCTTATGCATCATCTACAGGAGAAATTTATTTGGATGTTGAAAACCGAAAACTTTATGTTGAAGGACAAGTAAACGACGAAAGTAAGATTAAAAGTATTATTGTGGATGAGATGACAGCCAGTTATTCAGTAGATGCCAACAATCCAGAGTTTTTTGCTACCATCGATATTGCGAACAAAAATCGATTTGTAATAAAAGCTGAAGATATTTATGGAAATATTACAGAACAGGAATATACACTAAATCGTGAGGCACTTGAGATTTCACAAGAAAATCCAATGGGAAAAACCTGGGTAATATTTATTGAGAATTCGGATTATGAAACATTTGCCAGCCTCGATGGCCCAATAAAAGATGTTAGCATGATGAAAGCTGCATTGGCAAACTATAAAATTCATAATATTATTCATAAACAAAATATGACTAAAGCAGAGATGGAACGATTTTTTTCCATTGAATTGCGTGACTTGGTAAGAAGTAATAATGTAAATTCTTTGTTGGTTTGGTATGCCGGCCATGGGAAATTTATTAATGATGTTGGCTATTGGGTACCTGTTGATGCAACCCGTGATGATGAATTTACCTATTTTAATATTAATGCGCTAAAAGGCGCATTACAATCTTACTCAAAGTTTATTACACATACACTTGTTATAACCGATGCTTGTGAGTCAGGGCCAACCTTTTACCAGGCTATGCGTTCGGGGTTAAAAGAAAGAGATTGTGGCGACTGGGAAGCTACTAAGTTTAAATCATCTCAGGTTTTTTCTTCAGCGGGATATGAATTAGCTGTTGACCATTCTCAATTTACAAGAACTTTTGCTAATACCTTAAGAAATAATCCTAATGCATGTTTGCCTATAGAAAATATCGTTTCTAAAGTTACGGTTGCTGTGGCTAAAGATGGAATGCAAAAACCACAGTTTGGAAAAATTGATGGACTTGAAGATGAAGGAGGAACATTTTTCTTTATTGCAAAAGACAGATAAAAAAATATCATATGATTTTTGAAAAAAAAACAATGAATAAAAAAGTTATTCGCACTTTTTTGCGGATAACTTTTTTTTATACAGCATTGTTGCTGTGGAATTTCAACCTGTCAGCACAAACGTATTATTTCGATTATTATAGCGTAAAAGAAGGGTTGGCTCAATCGAAAGTTTACGATTTAGTGCAAGATCATCAAGGATATCTATGGATTGGTACCGAAAGTGGAATATCCCGGTTTGATGGCGTAAATTTTATCAATTATACTGCCGAAGACGGAATTGCCGAGGGAGGCATAAAAGCGTTGTATAAAGATTCCAATCATAAAATTTGGATGGGCCATAAAACCGGAGCCATTACTGTGCTTGATGACGAAAAGATGATGATTCATCCTATTAGTGAGTTTATTAATGCCGAAATCACTTCTTTTTTATACGATAAAGATGGCACAGGCACATTGTGGATTTCAACCCTTGGCGATGGATTAATAAAACTCGAAAATCCTTATAATTTAACCGATAGCTTAAAATTTGATCATTTCAAAGGAAGAAAATTAAGCGACCAGGTTTTCTCGGGAATCATTGCTAAAGATTCCATATTTTTTATTACAGATGCAGGAATCCGAAAATATGACCCATCACAAAACTCATTTGAACGATACATGCCCGAAGGGTTAACTACCTATTTTCAAATAACTTCTATGTTAGAAGATAAAAGCGGAGATTTATGGTTTGGTACTTATCATGGTGGGCTATATAGATATATTCAAGAACAACAAAAATTTAAAATTTATGATTCGAGGGAAAGATTAGCCCATAATTGGATTAGTACTATTACTGAAGATCGTAATGGCAACATATGGGTAGGTACGTGGGGAGGAGGGATTACAAAAATTTCTGAAGACGGGTTAAAAACCTTTGATAAAAGTAATGGACTGGATGATCATAAGATTTGGAAAATCATTCAGGATGTTGAAGGTAATATATTAATCGGAACCAATGAGCATGGACTGGCCATTTTTAAGGGTGAAAAATTTGTTACATTCGGTGTTGACGATGGATTAATTGATCAGCAAGTATGGGCTATTACCCAGGATAAAGATGGAAAATACTGGTTTGGCACCAACAATGGAATCTCGGTTTATTCACCTCAGGTTTCAGGCAGGAAATTTTTACACTATAGTGATAAGTCTCATTCCATAGGAAGTCAAATGAGATTTTTAAAGAAAGATAATAATGGAAATATCTGGTTAGGAACCAATGATAATGGTGTGAGTATGTACAACTATAAAACCGGAAGGTTTGTGTATAATCCGGTGATCAACCGCTATATTCGGAGTAATCAGGTTACAGCAATGGATATTGATAAGAATAATCAGCTATGGGTAGGAACCATGGAAGGTTTAATTTATTATGTTATTGATGAGAATAAAAGCCAACTGCTTACTCAGATGCATGGATTAAATGCTTCAAATATTTCTGCTCTTTTTGCCGATTCCAAAGGGAGAGTATGGGTTGGCTTAAGTAATGGGAAGGGGTTAAATGTTATTGAAGACACCTCTTTTAAAAAGATTGATATGGAGGGTTTATTTACTCCCAAATGTATAACCGAAGATAAGGATGGAAATATATGGATTGGAACCAATACAAAAGGTGTATTTGTATACAACGGCGAAGAAATCATAAAACATTATACTCAAAATGATGGATTATTATCTAATTTAATCACTTTGTTGAATGTAGATAACAATAATCATATTTATATTGGAACCAGTAGCGGGTTAAATAAAATCGACCACGAAGGGAAAATACACACCTATACTGCTAAGAGTGGGTTTGCTGGAATTGAGGCTAAAGATAATGCAACCTTTTTGGATACAGATGGGAATTTATGGTTTGGTACGGTTGAGGGGGTTATTAAATATCAACCTTCTTTAGATGTAGAGTTATCCCACGAACCACTAACGCATATTTCTCGACTTAGAGTAAACCTAAATGACCGAGAGATGATTCCCGGGCAGAAATTTAATTTTACCGAGAACTCATTTATTTTCGATTATAATAGTGTTTGTCTAACTAATCCCGATGCGGTGAGATATCAGATTATGCTCGAACCGGCTGATAAGGAATGGAGGCCCATTACCACTCAAACGGTAACAAACTATTCATCCTTGCCTCCAGGAAATTATACGTTTAAAGTGAAAGCCAGAAATAGTGATGGTGTATGGAACGAAGAGCCTATAGCGTATTCTTTTATCATTAAACCTCCGTTTTATAAATCGTGGTGGTTTATTGTATCGGTAATAATATTTGGACTAATTATCATTATTACCTATATAAAAGTACGCGAAAAAAATCTTATAAAGGAAAAGAAAATCCTTGAAGTAAAAGTACGTGAAAGAACAGCTGAAGTTGTACAAAAAAGTGAGGAGCTGGAAAAGAAAAATAAAGATATTACCGATAGTATTCGATATGCACAAAGAATACAAGTTGCAATATTGCCTCCTGAAGTTCCTTTTAAAAACACATTTGTATTTTTTAAACCTAAGGATATTGTAAGTGGTGATTTTTACTGGTTTGAAACTTTTGACGATAAAGAAATGATTGCCGCAGTAGATTGTACAGGCCATGGTGTACCTGGCGCTTTCCTCTCTATTTTAGGGCATAGTATGCTTACGAAAATTGTACGAGAATATGGCATTTTAAAACCTTCGGAAATTCTGGATCAACTCGATGTGGAGATTATCAATGCCCTACACCAAAAGAATGTCGAGGGAGAACGTTTGGTTAACGATGGGATGGATCTGGCTTTAATTAGTTATGACCGAAAGAAAAATGTTTTGGAGTATTCTGGGGCATACAATCCTTTAGTGATGATCAGAGATGGAGAACTAACAGAAATAAAAGCCGATCGGTTTCCTATTGGAATGACTAGTATTCATGAATCCAAGAAATTTACCAATCATGAAATTGAAGTTAAAAAAGGAGATACTTATTATGTGTTTTCCGATGGATATGCTGATCAATTTGGAGGAGAAGAAGGACGTAAATTTAGAAAGAAGAATATGAAAGATTTATTGTTGTCTATTCAAGATAAAAAGATGCAGGAGCAGGGTTTAGAATTAGAGCGGTTTATTAAAGAGTGGATGGGTGAACAGGAGCAGGTAGATGATATGGTATTTATCGGTAGGAGATTTTAAATAAAACAAAAAACCTCGCTAATTTTAGCGAGGTTTTTTGTTTTATTTAATGAATTATTGTTTACAGATTATTTACATAAAGTGTTAAGCTGGATTTTAAATTAGCAGCTTTATTTTTATGAATAATATTTTTCTTGGCTAATTTATCAAGCATTGAAGAAACTTTAGGCAACATTTTGGTTGCTTCTTCTTTATCTGTAGTTAAACGTAATTTTTTGATCATATTACGGGTTGTACGGCCATAATATTTATTATGTAATCTTACTCTCTCGCTATGTCTTGCTCTTTTTGCTGCTGACTGATGATTTGCCATAATTTAATAATATTGTTTAATATTTGTAGTCCGTAGGGGAATCGAACCCCTGTTACCAGGATGAAAACCTGGCGTCCTAACCCCTAGACGAACGGACCATTTTAAAAATTTCAAACTTAGTGGGTGCAAAAGTAAATGATTTTTTCTTTTCTGCAAATATTTTTCTGAATTTTATAAAAATATTTTTCACTAATGAAATGTCAAAAAAAAAAGAAATATGCACCAACATTTTCAAATGAATATATCTTAAAAATGAAGGTGCAAAAAAATAAATCTTTTTATATTATTCAATTTTTAAATCAATAAACTTTGAATTCATTAATCGGGCTACAGCCATGTAGTTTGGCTTAAATACAATTTTATTTCCAACCTGATATTTTGTTTTTAAACGTGAATTTATATTTTGGCCAATATCATAAACGGTCATATCAGATGTTGTGCCAAGAAAATTAACATTTTTGTCTTTGGGTGTAATGTCATTAACATCCACATCAAGAATACCAAAATCAAGAATTGCGCGGTAACTTTTATAAGATGGTTTATTTGAAACGGTTTCAGAGGTGTGCCCAATATTTGCTTCGCTAATTACACCATCAGGGACATTCCATTTTTCTTCCAGCTCAATCACATTTGCATTAAAGCTAAATGTATCGGTCGATAAGTTTTGAAATTTTTTATTATATAACGGGCTTGTGCCGAAAAATGCTGCTTCTCCAATTCTAAAATGGTTAACTGCAGCAGGAACCAGTTTCTTTTTAATTAAAGGCAAAGTAATTGAACTACCTCCGGAAATTAGTGGAATTTTTTTGTTAAACATTTCTTCAAGCAATTGTTTAAATAAGCTTAACTGAAGAAGTTTGTCGTAAGTAGGTTCAATGCCGTACATGCATCCCAGGTTTGAGCCAATACCAATAATCTCGATATTTGATAGCCTAAAAACTTTTTTGTAAAAACCAACAATATTTTCTCTAACTACTCCTTCTCTTAGCTCTCCCAGTTCAAGGAAGATAATTACTTTATGAATTTTATTAATTTTCCGGGCTTCCCGGTTAAGTGCTTCAATTGTGCTTAATGATGTATTTACAGAAATATCGGCATACTTTACTAAGCTTTTTATAATATTTGCTGGTGGTGGTTTAATATAAATAGTTACAATTTCTGGATTTATTTCTTTTATGGTTTTAAGGCTTGATAAACGGCTTTCTCCAACTGAGTGCAGGCGGCTTGCTACATCATCGGTTAATATCTTACGAATAAATTGTTTGTCGCCAGAAAGAACTTTGCTAACCAAACTCCATTGTTTATTTTGTTTTTTTAAAAAATCATCAATTTTTTGAATATTACGGATTATATTATCCGTTTTTACTACTAGTTCGGCCATTGGATATAAATTTTAAAAGGTTGTACGCAAAGTAGTATAAAACATTATTTTTAATAAAATCATTTGGTACAACCTTTTTAATTCAAGATTATTTTTTTATTTTTTTAATCGCATTTCAGCGTATTTTGTTGTCATTCCTAATCTTTCATATAATCTTTTGGCGGGATTGTCATATTCCACGTGAAGTTTAATGTCGCCATCAGCTACATCAAATGATTTTTTTATAATTTGAGCGCCAAGGCCTTTTCCTCTTAAGCTTGCATCAACTGCTACATAAACTAAAATATTATCAGGTATATATCCACTCATTCCTGTTTTATTCATTACTAATCCTCCAACCAATTTCCCGTCGTAAAATCCGGCTAAAAGAAAACCACCTTTACCTTCTGCGGTTGAAAAAGCATAATCTATTGATTTTTTGATTTGATCTTTGGGATCTCCAAAACGATCCAGGTGTGTGTGCATGAAATCAATAAATTGTGTTTCAGTTAACTCAGGTTTAAAATCTTCTTCTTTACGAATCTCTTTGATCTCTAACATAATGTGTGTTTTTTTAGTTTATAATATTTAGAAATTTAGGATAAAAAAAATTTTTTATGTTTTAATTTTTATTATGAATAATGTAAACGTTTATCTAGTTTGAATTTCATAGTATAAAGAACAAAATTTCAAAGATACAAAAAAACAAGCAAAAATGTGCTTATCACTTCTGGTGCCTGTAATTCAATAGCTCATAAGCAAAAGCATTAATGTTTAATCCCGAAAAATCACCACTGCTCATAAATAATAAAGAGGTATTGGTAAGATCAATGTTTTTGATATAATTTACCATCTGGTCTTGTTCGGTAAAAGCTATCAAGTTATTGTTGGCAAATGATTCAACTACTTTTTCTTTTAATAATGGCTCTAACTTTTTATGCCGTATTACTTTCTGATTAAAATAAACAACCGGAATATCAGCTTTGTTCATCGAGCCTTTATACTCCTGTATAAAGTTGATGCTTAAACTACTAAATGTATGAAGTTCCATAACAGCCACAAGTTTTTTTTCAGGATACTGATTTTTTACGGCATTTATCGTGGCTTTTAACTTGGACGGAGAATGTGCAAAATCTTTAAAAATTATAGTCGATTCGTCCTGAGCAATTAATTCGAGCCTTTTCGAAGCTCCTTTAAAATCTGAGATAGCATTATAGAAATCTTTGTCGCTTATATTTAGTTGGTTACATATTAATTTTGCTGCGCTAATATTTTGTAAATTATGTTCTCCAAATATTTTTACAGGGATGTCTTTTTTATTTTTTTGCACTAAAAATGTTTGTCCGTTTTTTATTTTGTAGGGATGAATCGTATAAGATGTTTTTTCTATTGAATTGGATGATTTTTTAACCATATCATCGAGTAACTCATCATGCTGATAATAAAAGAGCTTTCCATCTGGTTCAATTAATTCAATGAACCGGACAAACTGTTTTTTATACACTTCGAATGTCGGGAATACATTGATATGGTCCCAGGCGATACCACTAATTACAGCAATATGTGGTTTGTATAAATGAAATTTTGGCCTTGGGTCAATGGGAGATGAAAGATACTCATCACCTTCGAAAACTGCAATGGGGGCATCTTCGCTTAAATTCACCATGGTATCGAATCCTTCTATTTGGGCACCAACCATATAATCGAATTTTTTTTGATGATATTTCAAAACATGCATAATCATCGATGTAATAGTAGTTTTACCGTGGCTGCCACCGATTACTACCCGGATTTTATTTTTGGTTTGTTCATATAAATATTCTGGATATGAATAGATTTTTAGATTTAATCTCCGTGCTTTTTGAAGTTCAGGGTTATCATTTCGTGCATGCATACCCAAAATTACTGCATCCAGGTTTCGGTGTATTTTATCCGGATTCCAACCAATTTCTTCGGGTAAAATATTATATTTTTCCAGCCGGCCTCGTGAGGGTTCAAAAATTTCATCATCCGAACCGGTTACCCGGTATCCTTTTTTACAAAGGCTTATGGCTAAATTATGCATAGCACTACCGCCAATAGCAATAAAATGAACATTCATTTCTTATATTTGTATTTTAGTTAATCCGTGAAGATAAAAAGAAAAATTAAAACATTTTTGATATGAAATTATATCCAATACACATTACCAATTTTAAGATTGATGGAGGTGCCATGTTTGGTGTAGTGCCTAAAATGTTGTGGCAAAAAAAATATCCGGCCGACGATAATAACCTTTGCAACTGGGCTTTGCGATCCCTTTTAATTGATACTGGCGAGCGTGTTATTTTAATTGACAACGGGTACGGCGACAAGCAGGATGAAAAGTTTTTTAGCCACGTTCATTTAAACGAAGGTATTGGACTGGAAGGCGCACTGAAAAAGCATGGTTATTCATTCGATGATGTTACCGATATGATACTAACTCATTTACATACCGATCATTGTGGTGGTGGTGTGAAATATAACGATGATAAATCGGGCTTTGAAATGGTTTTTAAGAATGCTACTTATTGGGTAAGCAAACAACAGTGGGAGTGGGCAGTGAACCCAAACAAACAGGAGGCTTCTGCTTTTTTAAAGGAAAATATATTCCCTATGCAGGAAAGCGGACAGCTTAAATTTATTGATCAAAATACCGAGTTATATCCTGGGATAGAATTGCGTTTATACAATGGACATACGGTTGGGCAAATTATTCCGTTTATTCACACCGGAGAAAAAACATATGTTTTCATGGCCGATTTAATGCCGTCAACAGCGCATATTTCATTAGTTTGGAATATGGCATACGATGTGTATCCAATGGATATGCTCAAGGAAAAAGAAGCTTTTTTAAAGGAAGCTGTAGAGAATGATTATATCTTGTTTTTTCAACACGATTTATATAACGAGTGTGTTACAGTACATCAAACGGAAAAGGGTGTCAGGGTAAAAGAGACGTTTAAATTATAAACATAGTAACCATTTCCAAAGTTCAAACTTTGGAAATGGTTAACAAGCTTTTATTATATTATAGATAAGAATAATGGAGTATGATTGAATACTTGATAGCTGGAATATCATTGGGATTTATCGCTGGAATATCACCAGGCCCTCTTTTGGTATTGGTTATTACCGAATCATTAAAACATAATCGAAAGGAAGGAATAAAAATGGCTTTTGTTCCTTTAGTATCCGACTTACCCATTGTATTATTTTCTGTTTTCATCATTTATAAAATTTCTAATTCCGATTTTGTTTTAGGAATGATTTCATGGCTGGGTGCTCTATTTCTGATTTATTTAGCCTATGAGAATATCCGTATTAAGTCTTTCAACATAAAAGAAACAGACGGTAAAATGACTGGATTTAAGAAAGGTGTTTTGGTTAATTTTTTTAGCCCACATCCTTATTTATTTTGGATGTTGGTTGGGGCTCCATTATCCATTAAAGCATATCAAGAAAATGTTTTGTTTGCAATACTATTTGTTATAGGATTTTATGTTACCATTATCATGACAAAAGCAGTAGTAGCATATCTATCTGATAAATCTAAAAATTTTCTTTCCGGCAGCTCTTATATTATTGTAATAAAAATTTTAGGTTTTGTTTTATTGTTCTTTGCTATTATCTTAATAAAGGATGGATTTAGTTTTTTGAATATTATGTAAGCAGCATTGGAGATTTATACTATTTTGTTTTTTTAAATACATTGCTGGTAATTATGCCATTTAAAAATTAATTGAGTATCTTTGTATCAGATTATTTTTCAATTTATTGGATTGTAATTTAGAATATCCCCGGGTGTGGTTGCCCGGGGATATTTGTTTTTAATAGCATATCTTTACACTTTCTAAAACCATAAAATCATGTTAGGATTTTCTGAATCTAATTTACAGCAGATTGTTGTGCATAAAGTAGGAAATAAATATAAAAATGAAAATATTTATTGCTCAAAGGAGATTTTAAAAGTTGATGATGAAATCAAAACATTGTTATCTACCTATTTTTTAACTCCGTTTAAATCAGATGAGTATTTTCAATTTTATCATGATTCGGATTTGAATCTGAACGAAGTATATCATTATGTAACAAAGATATTTGACGATTCGGATATGATTTATGATCAATCAGTAAATCTTGCAAAATATCTTTACGAAAAATCTACTCATCCAAACATAAAAGGAGGAGAGTTTTATACGGTTTTTTTTAAAGATATTTCTTTTAATAATGAACTTGTAGATGCTGTGGGATTGTTTAAGTCAGAAACTCGCGACACTTATTTAAAAGTATACCCTACAAAAAATAATTTTATTATTGAAAGTGAACAGGGAATCGATATTAAAAAGCTCGATAAAGGGTGTTTGATCTTAAATACAGAACGAGAAAAAGGATATGTTGTTACTACCGTTGATAAATCAAGTAAAGGCGAAGATGCCCGGTTTTGGATTGATGATTTTCTGAAAATCAGACAAAGGGAAGATGACTATTATCAAACCGAAAATGTGATGAAAATGTATAAAGATTTTGTAACTAAAGAATTACCAGCAGAATATGAAGTTGCAAAAGCCGACCAGGTGGATTTAATCAATAAATCGAAGAAATTTTTTAAAGAAACCGATAATTTCCAGCTGGAAGATTTTTCCGAAAAAGTTTTTGAGGATAAAAACCTGATAGACAGTTTTAATAACTATAAGAAAACGTATGAGTTGGAGCATGAATTGCAATTATCTGATGAGTTCCAGATTTCAGGAAGTGCTGTTAAAAAGAATTCTAGAGTTTATAAAAGCGTTATAAAGTTGGATAAAAATTTTCACATTTATGTACACGGCAATCGTGAATATATTACAAAAGGATACGACGAGAAAACCGGAATGAATTACTACCAGGTGTTTTTTAAGGAAGAAAAGTAATGAACGGAACGATGCGAAATAGTATAAAACCCGGAATGGAAGTATCGATTGTGCTTAAAAAAGACCAAAAAACAGGGAAGCTAACTCAAGGCGTTGTTCAGGATATTCTTACCAATTCGGCAATGCATCCGCATGGAATAAAAGTAAGATTAACCACAGGAGATGTTGGGCGCGTAAAAGAAATTTTTGAAAACTAAACGCTGAATAGATTCAAAATTTTCTGAAAATCATCAGGGATTGGCGACTCGAAACTTATTTTTTGTTGTAATACCGGATGAGTAAAAGTTAATAGCCCTGCATGTAAAAATAATCTTTTTATTCCGGTTTTTTCTGTAATAATTCTGTTTAGCGTCCAGTCTCCATGATGGGTGTCGCCCAAAATATCAAACCGGTGCATGGAAAAATGCTGGCGTATTTGGTGCCATCGGCCGGTTTCTAAATTAATTTCAACCAGGCTTAGTTCAATATCCTTAAACTCTTTGTAACAAATGTTGGTTTTAATCGATTCAATGGTTTTAAAATGGGTAACTGCCGGTTTTTTCTTTCCCCGTTTTTTGATTAAAATATTTTCATTAAAAGTTCCCAGTCCGGGATTGCCTTTAACCAATGCGTAGTATGTTTTTTTTACCTCTTTTCGTTCAAACTGTAATGTTAATTTTTTTGCAATTTCCGGACTTAAAGCAAGTACAATTACTCCTGAGGTTTTGGAATCTAACCGATGCACATTATACACACTTTTATTAAGGGTTTGCCCTATTTGTTTTGTAAGGTAAAGTGCATCGTGTGGCATAAAATCATTTTTGTGTACCGGTAGATTAATGGGTTTGTTACAAACAACCAGATCATTGTCTTGATATATGATTTCTGTTTGATTCATGTTTTTCTCTGGAATATTCGTTTTTAAAAGTAAATGTTCTTGTTGAGTAAACAAAATGGCGAAAGATTAAATATTGTTTCTTATAAAAAGTTTATTTTAGCTAAAATCTTAAATTATGGAAAAAGTAAAAATTCGCAAAAAAGGGTATGGCCTGTTAATGGGTTTAACTATATTCTTTACCCTCTGTGCATTGTCTACATTAATTCCTGCCGAGCAAGCAAGCAAAGCATGTATGCTTGGTTATAAGGCACATTGTACTTTTACACCTGTAAGCACTATTTTGTGTGCTATCCCTGCTGCAAT
>JAXHVS010000092.1:0-3146 GCA_034189025.1 Bacteroidota bacterium | reverse complement strand
TAAATAATAGCTGATTTTATTTTAAAAATTTACTCCTTTGTTCTATTTTTACCAACCAATTAAATTTTAAAATTAATCCAATGAGTTCATTAGAAAAACATTTCGAACCCTTTAGGAAAAATATTATAGGATTTAATGCAACCTACAATTCACCCTATGGTGAACAAAAAATAATTTATGCCGATTGGATTGCCAGCGGAAGGCTTTATGAACCTATTGAACGAAAAATGCTTGAACAATTCGGGCCTTACGTTGCTAATACACATACTGAAACCAGCGAGACAGGGACATTAATGACTCATAGTTATCATCATGCACAAATATTAATCAAGAAGCATGTAAATGCAGGCCCCAATGATGTGCTGATACAGGCAGGATTCGGAATGACCTCTGTAATTAATAAATTGCAAAGAATTTTAGGCTTGAAAGGATGTGGCCTTTTACGAAAGAAAAAGTGTTTAAAAGAAATGGACCGGCCGGTTGTTTTTCTCACACACATGGAACACCATTCCAACCAAACCTCCTGGTACGAAACCTATTGTGATGTAGTAATTATTGAACCCGATGAAAATCTACTTGTTGATCCTGAAAAATTGCGAGAGCAACTTGAAAAATATAAAAGCCGCAAATTAAAAATTGGATCATTTTCAGCAGCCTCAAATGTTACCGGTGTAAAACCCCCTTATTATAAATTAGCCAAGATAATGCACGAATATAGGGGGTTATGTTTTGTCGATTTTGCAGCATCAGCACCTTATGTAGAAATTAATATGCATCCTAAAGACCCGATGGAGAAACTGGATGCTATTTTCTTTTCTCCTCACAAGTTCTTAGGTGGCCCGGGAACCGCAGGCATCATGATCTTTGATTCGAGCTTATACAACAACAAAGCTCCCGATAATCCCGGTGGAGGAACCGTTGACTGGACCAATCGCTGGGGAGAGTATAAATATATTGATGATATTGAATTACGAGAAGATGGAGGAACTCCTGGATTTTTGCAGGCCATAAGATCTGCTTTAACGGTTGAGCTTAAAGATAAAATTGGCGTTAAAAATATAGAACAGCGAGAAAAAGAACTTATTCCAAGAGCATTTAAAGGATTAAAGGCAATAACCGGTGTTAAAATTCTAGCCGAAAATGTAATTGACCGAATAGGTGCGCTCTCATTCTATATCGAAAATGTACATTATAACCTGGTGGTTAAATTACTAAGCGACAGATACGGAGTACAGATGAGAGGCGGCTGTGCTTGTGCCGGGACATATGGCCATTATTTGCTAAATGTTACCTATAATTATTCTCGCAAAATTACCGAACTCATCAATCATGGAGATTTATCACAAAAACCTGGATGGATTAGATGGTCAATTCATCCTACAACCACCGACCAGGAAATCGATTATATTGTAAATGCTGTTTCTGAGATTGCAAAAAATCATCAAAAATGGAGTAAAGACTATCATTATAATAAGCATACTAACGAATTTATTCATCATCAATTTGTTGATAAACAAAAGCACAACCTCGATCATTGGTTTGCTTTTTAATAATTTCAACAAAAAAGAGTTCTAATATTTTGTATTTTTGATAACTATAATTAATTTTGCAAACTATTAAGTTTAATTTTGTAGTTAATCGTATTGCATAATATAAAGGAGTTTTACAATGAGAAAAGGAATACATCCGGATAATTACAGGTTGGTGGTTTTTAAAGATATGTCGAATGGTGAGACTTTTATTACAAGATCTACTGCACCATCAAAAGAAACCATTAAAATGGAAGATGGCGTTGAGTATCCATTAATTAAAGTTGAAATTTCAAATAGCTCTCACCCATTTTATACAGGTAAGATGAAACTTGTTGATACTGCCGGACGTGTAGATAAATACATGAACAAATATAAAAAGCATGTAAAAAAATAAATCATCATACACGTAAGAAAATATTAAAAGCTCCGTCTCGAAAATTATCGGGACGGAGTTTTTTTGTTTAAATTTGTATAGAAACTTCAATAACTTTTTACCTATGAATTACATATTATTCGACGATAAAAGCTGGCAAAACTTATTACCACTTACTTTTACCAAACCTGTTTGCGAAATAAGAACAGGAATTCTTACCCTAAAAGAAAAATGGGAAAAAATGCTCCAGAGCCCTGTATCCTATAAAACAGAAGAGTATCTCTCCGAAAAGTATCCCATTAAGGTTGCTACTGAAAATATACTCATCAATGGTTCGGTAATACCCAATAAATATCTCATTGAAGAAATCCAACAACTTGATATCAATAAAGCTTTAGTTTCAGGTACTAAAATACTGGCACTAAAAATAAACAAAGATCAGCTTTCTAATTTCAATCCTTTCTCAATAGAAAATTTTGAAAAGGAAAGTTTTATGTCAGAATTTATTTCTATTGAATGGCCCTGGGATATTTTTAAGCTAAATGATGTAAATATAAAAGCTGACTTTGATCTTCTTACCCAAAATCGTAAATCGCAGCCATTAAGCAAAACAAATAATGTGGTTGGTAAAGAGAATATCTTTATTGAAGAAGGGGCAAAAATTGAGTTTGTTACCTTAAATGCCTCAATGGGGCCTATTTATATTGGCAAAGATGCTGAAATTATGGAAGGAAGTGTACTTCGTGGCCCATTTGCTTTATGCGAGCATGCAGTAATTAAAATGGCAGCCAAAATTTATGGCCCAACAACCATTGGCCCCTATTCAAAAGTAGGTGGTGAAATTAACAACGTTGTAATTATTGGATTTTCTAATAAGGCACACGATGGATTTTTAGGAAACTCCGTAATTGGAGAATGGTGTAACCTGGGAGCCGACACAAACAACTCAAACCTTAAAAACAATTATGCCGAAGTACGTTTGTGGAATTATGAAAAGGAACGGTTTATTAAAACCGGACTGCAATTCTGTGGTTTAATCATGGGCGATCATTCCAAATGTGCCATAAATACTATGTTTAATACCGGAACCGTAATTGGGGTTAACGCCAATATTTTTGGCAGTGGATTCCCCCGGAATTTTGTTCCTTCCTTTTCATGGGGTGGAGCACAAGGGTTTACTAATTATAGATTGGATAAAGCATTTGAAGTAGCCGAAAAAGTTTTGGAACGCAGAAATAAAA
>JAXHVS010000091.1:0-30575 GCA_034189025.1 Bacteroidota bacterium | reverse complement strand
GATTCATAATCATGAGGCCGGCGGTTCAAGTCCGCCTCTCGCTACAAAAGCAGCAGGATTTTTCGGCTGCTTTTTTTATATTTTCATACTCGATTTTCTTTCCACCAGTTCAGTATTTAAAATGGTGGTCACCGGGCCGTAATTCTCATTACTTTGGATTCTTTTGAGTAATAATCTTGCCGCATTTTGTCCCATCTCAAAACCTTTTTGATCTACAGTCGTAAGTTCTGGTTCTGATATTTGGGATATGAAAGAATTTGTAAAACCCACCACTAAAAAATCGTTAGGAACATCTTTATGTATAGATTTTATAGCTTTTATTGCTCCAACAGCGGTAAGGTCATTTACGGCAAAAATACCATCGATAGTAGGTTGTCGTCGTAATAGTTCTGGAATTAATTGTAAAGCATGTTCTTTAGTATCACATATCTGTATTGAGTAATCATGAATGGGCAGGTTCGATTCGTTTAGTGCTGCCAGGTAACCTTCTTTTCTATTTTTTCCAATATCCAGATTTAATGGGCCTGCCAGATGAATGATATTTTTACATCCATTGTCAATTAAATGTTTGGTTGCTTTATAAGCACCATCATAATCATCAATAATTACCCTGTCGGCATTTACTACATCACACGAACGATCAAAAAATACCATGGGAACACCAATTTCTTCGATGTTTTTAAAATGATCGAATTGCATGGTCGTTTTGGCCATAGAGATAATAAAACCGTCAATATTGCTGGAAAGCAATGCTTGTACATTTTCTACTTCTTTGTAATATGATTCATTCGATTGGGCAATAATAATATGATAACCAGCTTCGTTAGCCACTTTTTCAATACCACTTATTACGGTTGAAAAGAAATAGTGAATAATTTCCGGAATAATTACACCAATAATTTTACTTTCTTGTTGCAAAAGGCTCAATGCAACTTTATTGGGTTTGTAGTTCAGTTTTTCGGCTAAATCCTTTACATTTTTTTTGGTTTGAGGATTAATATCCGGATGATCTTTTAACGCTCTGGAAACCGTAGAGGGTGAAATATGCAGAATTTTTGCAATATCTTTTATGGTTACCTGATGGTCTTTCATGGATAAAACAATTAGATTAAAATTTTGTTATGAAGAACGGAAAACTAATCCAATTCTCAAATATTTTATTCAAAATTTAAGAAAAAGTTTCTAAAAAAAAAATTTCTGACAAAAGTTTACCCTTCTTTAAATTCATTTCGCAAACGTTTGAAACAATATGTACATAACTTTTATGCTTTGGTAAATATTTGATAATAACCAAGATGAGGTTGATTTTGGAAGAGTATTTTTGTAATTTTAACAATGAAAATTTAACCCTAAAATAAATTATCAAAAACATGGAAAAGATTCGTTTAACGTTAATTTTAACATTACTTAAAATTCTTATTCCTGGCATTGTTTTATCTCAGATTACGGTAACAGGTACTGTTACAGACGCTGAAGAAGGTATGTCTTTACCAGGTGTTAATATTCAGGAGAAAAACACAGGAATTGGCACAATTACGGATGTTGATGGCAATTATTCGATTACGGTACCAGAAAATGCTGTCTTGCTTTTTTCTTATATTGGCTATGCCACACAAGAGGTGGAAGTAGGCAATCAAACGGTAATTGATATTGCTTTAGAACCACAAACTGAGCTTTTGGAAGAGATTATTGTTATTGGTTATGGGGAGGTTCGCAAGGATGATGCCACCGGAGCCATTTCAACAGTTTCTGCAAAAGATTTTAATCAGGGCGCGATTACCTCGCCACAGGAATTAATTTCCGGTAAGGTTGCCGGTGTTTCCATTATTTCTGATGGAGGTGCTCCGGGAAGTAACTCCACGATCCGAATTCGTGGGGGATCATCCCTTACCGCAAGCAATGACCCATTGATCGTAATCGATGGAATTCCTGTAGATAATACTACTATTGCGGGTATGAGCAATACGCTTAACTCAATTAACCCTAATGAAATTGAAACCTTTACGGTTTTAAAGGATGCTTCAGCTACAGCTATTTATGGTTCCAGAGCTTCGAATGGTGTAATTTTAATCACTACAAAAGAAGGCGTTGAGGGTGAATTTACGGTAGATTATTCATCCAAAATGTCAATTAGTGAAATAAAAGAAACCGTTGATGTGCTTTCCGCTGACGAATACAGGGATTTAGTAACACAATTAGACACTGATGGTATTATTTCTGATGGAGCTGCAGACAAACTTGGAGATGCAAATACCGACTGGCAGGATGCGATTTATAAAACCGCCATCGGACAGGAGCATAACCTGGGGATTTCCGGTTCTGCATTTAATATTCCTTACCGCGTATCAGGAAGTTATTCCAATAAGGATGGTATCCTGAAAACCAGTAACAATGAAAGAGCAACGGGTAACATCAGGCTTTCTCCCAGCTTTTTGGATGAACATTTAAAAGTTAATGTCGGATTAAAATATTCTCATATCGAAAATCGTTTTGCCGATCAAGGAGCAATTGGAGGAGCTGTAAGAATGGACCCAACACAACCGATGTATAATAATGTAGGATTATATGGTGGCTATTTTACCTGGCTAAATAATTCTAATACACCAAATAATCTTGCAACTGTTAATCCGATGGCACAGCTGGATTATACTTACGACGAATCAAGTGTTAATCGGTACATTGGAGATCTTCAGTTTGAATATAAATTCCATTTTTTACCGGAACTTAAAGCTACCTTAAAATTAGGCTATGATTATTCCGATGCACAGGGAGATAAAAATATTGATCCCAGAGCTTCATGGTATCCAAATGCGAGAACTGAAATTAAGAAACATTATACCCAGGAGAAGAAGAATGAATTACTCGATTTTTATTTGAATTATAAAAAAGAGTTACCAGATATCGATAGTAAAATTGATATTATGGGTGGTTATTCATACCAATACTTCTGGTTTGAATCAAAAGATGAAGTAATAAATTATCCAAATGAATTTAAGCCTATCCCCGATGAAAGTGATTTATTACTGTTAAGTTTTTTTGGCCGTTTAAATTATATCTTTAAAGATAAATATTTATTAACATTTACCCTGAGGGATGATGGTTCTTCGAGATTCTCCGAAGATAACCGGTGGGGTTTATTCCCTTCATTGGCTCTGGCCTGGCGATTGTCTGAAGAAGATTTTGTTAAAAATTTGGATATATTTAGTAATTTAAAGCTTAGATTAGGTTATGGACAAACCGGGCAGCAGGATATTGGGGATAACTATTATTCTTATATGCCTCTGTTTATAAGAGGTGACCAGAATACCCTTTATTATTTCGGAGATAATTCTTATTATACCCTTAAGCCAACCTCTTATGATCCTAATATTAAGTGGGAAACCACTACAACCTATAACATTGGCCTTGATTTTGGATTCTTCAATAACCGCTTGAATGGCGCAATTGAACTTTACAAAAGAGATACCGAAGACTTGTTAAATGATATTCCTATAGCCGGTGGAACCAATTTTGCAGACAGAATTACTACCAATGTTGGGAACATGGAAAACACAGGATTTGAATTATCATTGAATGCTGTTGCCTACGATAAAGAAGATTTGTTCTGGAGTATTGGAACAAATTTTAGTTATAACGATAATGAAATTACTAAGTTAACAAAATTTGATGACCCAAATTATAAAGGAGTAGATGTAGGTGGAATTAGTGGAGCAACCGGAAATACCATCCAGAAACATGTAGTGGGTCATTCCATAAATACTTTTTTTGTATATGAGCAGGTATATGACGCCAATGGAGATCCTATTGAAGGTTTATATGTTGACCGCAATGAGGATGGTATTATTAATGATGAGGATAAATATTTTGCTGAAAATCCTGCGCCAAATATGATGTTGGGATTCTCTACCCGAGTAGAATATAAAAATTTTGACTTTAGCTTAAATGCACGAGCACATTTTAACAATTATGTTTACGATAATGTTAATTCAGATAATGCCCGTTACGACAATATTTTTACCAACGATTACCTGGGAAATTTAACTACGGATATCTACAACACAGAGTTTGTTTCAATGCAACCAAGTTCTGATTACTACTTACATAATGCATCATTCTTAAAGCTGGATAATATTACCTTAGGTTACACATTGGATGATCTTATTAACCCGCTTTTAAATAATATCGGTGTGGGACTCAGAATTTATGCCACCGTTCAGAATGCATTTACGATCACTAAATACGATGGCCTAGATCCGGAAATTCAGGGTGGAATAGATAATAATATTTATCCAAGGCCCAGAATTTATCTTTTAGGTATAAGTGCAAGATTTTAGAAATATAAAAAATTTATAATTATGAATATAAAATTTAAAAAAGTAATTTTTATGGGGATGATGATTATTACATCCCTGCTTGTTGTATCTTGTATCGACGATCTGAATACTGAACCACTGAATGAAAATGTTTTAACACCAAATAATGTATTTACCAGTGATACTGCATATTTACAACTTTTAGCGAAATGTTATGCAGGATTTTCGGTAACAGGACAACAAGGAGCTGCAGGAATGCCAGATGTACTCACCGGTGACGAAGGAGAATCACACTACTTGCGTCAGGTATGGATGGCACAAGAACTAACTACGGATGAAGCTGTGGTTGGATGGAATGATAAAACAATTAAGGATTTTCATTACCATACCTGGTCAGCTTCAGATGTTTTCATTGCTGGCTTATATAACCGACTCATGTTTGAAGTAGCAATATGTAATGAATTTGTTCGAAGAACAGAGGGTTTGGAAGAGTATAAAGTCCATGCAGCTGAAGCTCGTTTTTTAAGAGCATTATCCTATTGGTATGCCATGGATTTCTTCGCTAATCCTCCTTTTGTTACCGAGGATGATGAGCCGGGAGCTTTTTTCCCTGAGCAAACCAACAGAAAGGATTTGTTTGATTATATTGAATCCGAATTACTAGAGATTAAGGATGTAATGACTGAACCGGGTATGGCAGATTATGGCCGTGCAGATAAAGCTGCTGCCTGGGCTTTATTAGCTAAACTTTATTTAAATGCCGAAGTATATATTGGTGAGCCAAGGTATACCGAATGTATTACTTATTGTGATTCAATAATTAATGCAGGTTATTCTCTTACACCAAACTACTCACATTTGTTCTTAGCCGATAATCATACCCAAACCAATGAAATTATTTTTGCCATACGACACGATGGAGCCGCCACAAAATCTTATGGTGGTACCAACTACCTGGTTCATGCAGCTATTGGTGGAACAATGACCGACTTGCTTGATAATTATGGTGTGTCTGCTGGTTGGGGTGGTCTTCGAACAACCAAAGCATTAATTGAAAAGTTTACTTTAGATAACGATTCTAGAGCCCGAACATTCCAGAATGCAAATGATGCAAATGAAACATGGGAAGCTATGGTTTATATTGGTGACCATACCCTTGAAATTGATGATATTGGTATTTTCGAACATGGATATGGCCTGGTTAAATTTAAAAATGTAACCTCTACAGGTGCTCAAGCATCTAGCGATGAATGGACAGATACCGATTGGCCGGTTTTCAGATTAGCCGATATCTATTTAATGTATGCCGAAGCAGTTTTAAGAGGCGGATCGGGTGGAAACATAAATCAAGCACACACATATATCAATGATTTAAGATACAGAGCTTACGGCGATGATTCAGGAGAAATTTCATTAAATCAGCTTACGCTTGATTTTATTCTCGATGAACGTGCTCGAGAGTTATATTGGGAAGCACACCGTAGAACAGATTTAATCCGGTTTGGTAAATTTACCGGCGATGACTATCTGTGGCCATGGAAAGGAAGAGTTAAAGAAGGTACTGCAACCGATGACAAATACAAACTTTTCCCTATACCGGCGTCTGACTTAAGTGCAAATCCTAATCTGGTTCAAAACCCTGAATATTAATAATTTAAATCTAAACGAATTATGAAGATTTTAAAATATATAACACTTATTTCAATTTTCGCAATTGCTTTAATGGCTTGCGAAGATGATGATGAATTAACTAAAATCGATGAAAATAACTTTGTTGCACCTGTTCTTTCTGGAATAGATGTTGATGAAGAATTCGTTTTAGTTAAAGACACCACCGACGTTGATTCTCTAAAAGCAACATGGGCTGATTTGGTATGGACGGAAGCCGATTATGGCCAGGCCTTAGCTACTAAATATACTGTTCAGATTGATAAAGTAGGGAATGAGTTTGAAAATGCTTTTGAATTTAATGCTTCAAGCAATACCGAATTATCTGTTTTAGTTGAAGAAGTTAACACGAAGATGTTCAATATGGGAGATTATTACCCTCCTTTAGTGAAGGCAAATGTTGAAATTCGTGTAAAAGCAGAAGTCTCTGAACATGTATCTACTTTGTATTCTGAGGTTATTCCTTTCTATTTAACACCCTATGATGCAGGAAAACCTAAATTATATGTTACAGGAACACATCAACTTATTGATTGGGACTTTGCTTCTGCACCTACTCTTTATGCATTAAATGAAGATGAAGAATATGTAGGGTATATTTATTTAACCGATTGTGAGTATTTGTTGAATAAAAATCCTGATTATTATTGGGGAGCTGGTACTTCAGAAGGAACAATTGCTGTTGGAGGTGCTGAATTAACTAATGTGGATGAAGGAATGTACTGGATGATTGTTGACACCCTTGCAGAAACAATAAGTACCGAACTGCGTAATTGGGGACTTATTGGATCATCTACTCCCGGTGGTTGGGATACCGATACCAATATGGAATGGGATGCTGAAAGCGGTAGGTTGAAAGTAACCTTAGACCTTACTCAAAGTGGAGACCTTGCGGAAACCGGAATTAAATTCAGAGCCAATGATGCCTGGGACATTAACCTTGGAGATGATGAAGGAGATGGAATTCTTGAAGAGGGTGGCAAAAATATTGCCGTACCTGAAGCAGGTAATTATACTGTGTATCTGGATTTAAGTAATCCTGAAAGATTTACTTATGAACTTATTAAAAATTAAAAAAATAAAGCAATGAATAAAATTAAATATTTATTGATCATAATCATGGCTGCATTGATTTATTCGTGTGCCGAGGATGATTTTGATAATCCCCCCGCACCGCAAAATTTTAATAATGCAGGGCCGGTTCTAATCGATACGATAGATAATCAAAATGCTGTACTTTTAAAACAAGATGAAAGTATGACATGGGATACCTTAGCCTGGCTACCTGCTGTTTTATATGAAGGGCAGGGGCTTGTAACGCATTATGCTATTCAAATGGATGAACAAGGAAATAATTTTGCCTCATTATTTGAAATTGAATCGAGTACAACTACTGATACAAGTATTGTAATCACTGTTGGGAATTTGAATGCCAAATTACTCGAAAATGGATTTAGCCCGCTGGATACCATTGATCTCGAACTCAGGGTAAAGGCTTTTGTTCATCCTGATTTGGATTCTGTATATTCTGATGTATATCCTTTTACCGTTACAACCTACAAGGACATTGCCGTACCGGATGAACTTTATATCTTTGGTGACGCAACTGCGGTAGGATGGGGAGCTGATACCTCCCTTGCAATGTTAAAGGATGGCGGTAAGTTTATTAAGTATGCTTATCTGGAAAATGACAAGAAATTCCGCTTCCTGAAAGCACAAAACACAGATGATAATACATATAATGCAGGAAGTTTAATCACCCTGAGCGATAATGTGGAAAAAGCCGGTGACGAAGATCATAACTTCTTATTCACAGGAACTACCGGATGGTATCGCATCGAGGCTGATTACCTGATGAGCAGCTTAAACATCACTGAGCATGTTGCTGGTGCTGAAACATACACCTATGATTACCCGGTCATATACCTGGTGGGTGATTATAATACAACCGACGGAGTATGGAATCCCTCAAATGCCCCTGCATTTACCCGGGTTGAAGAAGGTGTTTATACCATTGAAAAACAATTGAAAGATGAAGCTGCATTTAAATTTATAGGCCAGCAGGATTGGGGCGACCTTGAATGGGCTAATATCCAGGAAGAAGGAAACTCAGGAATCATCGGTCCTAAGGATGTAAATGGAAACATTATCTTCGATGGCGGTGATAAAACTTATGAAATAAAAGTTGACCTAAAGCAAGGAATATACTCGTTTACCGAGATTCCTACACTGCCCACTGAATTATATATGATTGGTGATGGAGTTGGTGATTGGGATTGGAACAATACTGATCTTCCAATGATCCCTGTACATAGTCATCCCGAACTGTTCTGGAAAATTGTTTGGATGAATGAAACAGGAAAATTTAAGTTTGCTCCTGAAAAAGCATGGGGTAATGACTTTGGTTATGATGCCGAGCTGGGCGACCTGGGAGGTGGCGAGTACTCTATTGGAGGAGACGACGTCCCCGTACCCGGTACCGAAGGTTACTATATGGTGGTGGTTGATCTGGAAAATAGTCTGATATCCGTTGTTGAACCCGAAGTTTATTTAATCGGTAATACCGTAGGTAGTTGGGATACAGCAAATTCAGATGCAAAATTCACGGTAGATAATGTGAATGAGGTAATAACTATTACTAAAGATTTAGCTGCCGATGAAATAAGGATGTATGCCTGGCATTCCTATTTTACTGACTGGTGGCAGTCTGAATTTATGGTTTTTAGCAATGTAATTGAATTCAGAGGCAATGGCCCCGACCAGGAAAGAGTTAATGTTCCAGCAGGTTCTAATACCGTTGAGTTAAACTTCCGTACTGGCGAGGGTTCAATTGCAAATACAATTGAATAATAACATAAGATTTAAAGAAAAGCCCGCCATCAGGCGGGCTTTTTTCCCAACAAAAAATTGCTATGAAATTTAAAATTCTTATTTCTTTTTTTTTGGTTGCGGGAATTTTTTTTTCATGTAACCAGAACCCTAAACCTACGCCGGATAAGGATCAGGCCGAAAACCATGTTCCTCAATGGAGTAAAGAGGCCATATGGTATCAGATTTTTGTCGAACGGTTTAGAAATGGGGATCCTTCCAACGACCCGACAGCTCAGGATATTGTAGGAACCTACCCTGATAGTATTCCGGGAAACTGGGAAATTACACCATGGAATAGCGACTGGTATAAACCAGATAAGTATTTTAAGCAATCACCATTGCCAGACCAATGGAATAACTTGCAACTTCGACGTTATGGTGGTGATTTGCAAGGAGTATTAGATAAGTTAGATTATCTAAAATCATTAGGAATAACAGCTATTTACTTTAATCCTTTAAATGATTCTCCATCCTTACATAAATATGACCCAAGGCATTGGAGGCATATCGATAGAAATTTTGGGCCTAATCCAAAAGAAGATATTAAAATAATTGAAAGTGAAAATCCTGTAGATCCTGCAACCTGGAAATGGACAACTGCAGATAAATTATTTTTAAAAGTAATTGAGGAATGCCATACCCGTGGGATAAAAGTAATTATGGATTACTCATGGAATCATACAGGTAAAGAATTTTGGGCTTTTAAAGATGTGATAGAAAATGGAAAAGATTCGGAATTTGCCGATTGGTACGAAATAGAAAGTTTTGATGATCCGGATACGAAAGAGAATGAATTTAAATATAGCGGATGGGCAGGTGTTCAGATTATGCCTGAAATAAAAAAAGATATTATTGGAACCCACCAGGATGTTCCTTTAAAAGGTAATTTACATAGTAAATCGGTTAAGCAACATATTTTTAATATTACCAAACGATGGCTTGACCCAAATAATGATGGAGATCCATCCGATGGAGTAGATGGTTACCGTTTAGATGTTGCGGAGAAAGTACCTGTAGGTTTTTGGAGGGAATATAGAAAAGTGGTAAAAAATGTTAATCCGGAAGCTTTATTAGTGGGAGAGATATGGTGGAAATCATGGCCCGATGAATTATTACTGCCACATTATTACCTGAAAGGTGATATGTTTGATGCGGTAATGCATTACCATTGGTACCGGCCGGCAAGGAATTTTTTTGCGGATGCTCCGGAACCTTTGCAACCCAGCGAATTTGTTAAGGCATTAAATAACGAGTTTGAGGAGATCAGTATGGACCATATGCAAGCTATGATGAACTTAACGGCAAGTCATGATGCACCAAGAACATCCACTTCATTGTACAATAATGGAAGATATAAATATAAAACGAAACCATGGGAAAATCCTGAATATAAAATTGATAAACCGGATGAGCATACACGCAAAATCCAGAAGATGTTGTTAATACATCAATATACATATATTGGAGCTCCTCATATCTGGTACGGAGATGAGGTTGGAATGTGGGGAGCTGACGATCCGTGCACCCGAAAACCTATGGTATGGCCTGATATTGATTATCAGGATGAAACTACTCATCCTTTGGATAAGCCCAGAAAAAGAGATGAGGTAAAACAGGATACCACTTTGCTTAATTTTTATAAACAGTTAATACAGCTTAGAAAAGATCATCCTGTTTTAGTGTATGGCAATATTGATTTTGTATTAGTTGATGATACAAACCGAACGCTTGCTTATAGCCGTTATAATGATTCAGACGAAATAATTGCCGCTTTTAATAAATCTGACCAGAAACAAACCTTGCACATTCCTCATAAAGGTGGCACTTTTTTTAATGCGTTGACAAAAAAGGAGGTTTATTCTGTTCAAAATGGTTTTGTTGAGCTTGATTTACAGCCAACCCAAGCCATTATCTTAATTCATAATAATTAATTATTTTATAAGAAAAGAAATATGTTACTAAAAAAGGGGATTTTATTTGTTGTTTTTATTATTTTTTTGAAATTATTGGGCAACGCCCAGGTTGTTACCACTATTCCCGAATTTCCAACAGCCGGTAATGACGTTACGGTTTACTTCGATGCTACCCAGGGAAATCAGGCCCTTATGGATTATAACGGAGATATTTACGCGCATACCGGATTAATTACCGAAAACAGCAGCAATTCTACTGACTGGCAATATGTTATTGCCGGATGGTCTGAAAATACCGAAAAAGCAAAGTTGACAAAGGTGTCAACTAACTACTACCAGTTGGAAATTACACCAAGTATCAACGACTTTTATGAGGTTGCTGAGGGTGAAGAGGTTTTTAAACTTGCCTTTGTCTTTAGAAATTCTGATGGAACGATCGTTGCACGAGAAGCCGATGGAGGCGATATTTTTGCCGAGGTGTATCCTCCCGGGCTGAGTATCAATATCAGTTCGCCATCTGAGGATTTGATAATTGAGCCCGGAGATACGGTGAATATAACCGCTACGTCCAATGAGTCGGATTCCATGTATCTGTGGATTGATGAGGTGCTAATGAAAAAAGATTCTGGCAAACTCATGAGTTATGAGCATATTGAAAATAACGATGGATTGCACAAAATTTTAGTAGCAGCAACTTTAGTTGAAGAAACAGTTTATGATTCGGTTTTTTATTTTGTTCGTGGTGATAATCATGTGGCTGAACTACCCCAGGGATGGAAGAAAGGAATTAATTACTTAGCTGATGATTCGGTGGGATTGGTACTGTTTGCACCTCACAAGGAATTTGTTTTTGTTATCGGTGATTTTACCGACTGGCGGGTTCATGAAGGTTTTATGATGAATGTTACTCCTGATGGAGAATATTACTGGCTGGGGGTTGGAAACCTTACTCCGCAGCAGGAATACATTTTTCAGTATTATATCGATGGGACGCTGAAAATTGCCGATCCATACACCGAAAAAACAAGCGACCCGAACGATAAGTATATTTCGGAATCAACCTATCCGGGACTCATTGAGTATCCCGAATCACAAACTACCCAGATAGCTTCGGTACTTCAAACCGCACAAGATGAATATCAATGGGTGAATACCGATTTTGACCCTCCGGAAAAAGATCAATTAATCATTTACGAGTTGCTGGTACGTGACTTCCTTGCAGCTCACGATTACCAAACCTTAATCGATACCTTAGATTATCTGGATACCCTGGGCATCAACGCTATCGAACTAATGCCGGTTAATGAATTTGAAGGTAATGAAAGCTGGGGTTATAATCCGAGTTTTTATTTTGCTCCCGATAAATATTACGGGCCAAAAGAGGATTTAAAAGCCTTTGTGGATTCCTGTCACGGACGGGGAATTGCTGTTATTATGGATATGGTTCTTAACCACTCTTACGGGCAATCTCCTTTAGTACGAATGTATTTTGATCCCGATGCCGGTGATTATGGCCAACCTACCGCAGAAAATCCATGGTATAATACACAATCACCTAATCCAGATTATTCATGGGGATTTGATTTTAATCATGAGAGTGACTATACCAAAGAATTTGTTGATTCGGTAAATCGCTTTTGGTTGGAAAAGTATAAAATTGATGGATTCAGATTTGATTTTACCAAAGGTTTTACCAATACTCACGGAGATGGATGGGCTTATGACCAGTCCAGGATCGATATACTTGAACGAATGGCCATAAAAATATGGGATGTAAATCCTGATGCATATGTTATTTTGGAACACCTTGCCGATAATTCTGAAGAGAAAGTTTTGGCTGAAAAGGATATGTTATTATGGGGTAATATGAATTATCCTTATGGTCAGGCTGCCATGGGATATGATTCGGATATCAGTGGAGTATCTTATAAAAACCGTGGTTGGAACCTTCCTCACCTGGTAGGTTATATGGAGAGTCATGATGAAGAGCGTTTGATGTATAAGAACATAACTTATGGGAATATTTACAGTGGCTATGATATTACATCCTTAGAAACAGCCTTAAAACGCGTTGAACTGGCGGCTAATTTTTTTATTCCTGTTCCCGGCCCTAAAATGATATGGCAGTTTGGTGAATTAGGATATGATATCTCCATCGAATACGACTGCAGAGTTTGTAATAAACCCATCCTTTGGAACTATTATGAGGAAGAAGATCGTTATCGGCTCTATCTGATTTTTAAAACCCTCTTTCAGTTAAAAGAAGAATATGAAGTGTTCCGCTCCTCAGATTTTACGATAAATGAGGAAGGAAATACAAAATCCATAAACTTATATGGAGAAGACATGAATGTGGTTATTCTTGGAAATTTTGATGTTACTACAGCTTTTGTAAATGCTTCTTTCCCCTCTACAGGACAGTGGTTTGAGTTATATTCCGGCGATACATTGGATGTAACGCATAATGATGAAATGATTAGCTTGAAGGCCGGGGAATATAGGTTTTATTCAGATCAAAAACTGCAACAACCCAACTTTCCTTCAGAGCCTACCGGAATATTTAAAAATGAGGATATCACCAGGGATCAACAGATCAACGTATACCCAAATCCTTCATCAGGTATTTTTTACTTTGATATTCGTGAGATTAAATCCCAACAGGGAGAATTATATCTCTATGATATGAAAGGACAACAGGTTTTTTCCCGATCGATCGATGGACAGGATATTGTCAGGTATGATAGTTCTGAGATTCCCAGCGGAATATACTTCTTTAGGATAGTGGCCGATAAATCGATTTATACAGGTAAAATTCTAAAAAGATAATGAAGATGGACGAGAATAAAAGGTCAAATATTTCACCGAAATCAATGAAAAATATAAATTCAAAATTGAACGAACAAACGATAGAAAAGATAAAGGCTACAGGCCATTTGAGAGAACATGCCGAGTTTCATAATTCCTATCGGATTAATGATGTAAAAAATGATGTGGAGTTTCTGCAATATATATATGGCAAAAGGTTGGATATTTCTATTAATGATGTAGGCCATGAATTTGTTAATCGTTTGAAAATTATTGGTCGCGAAATCTATTTTTTCCTGCTTTCTCTGGTAGACGATGTTTCTCCTCAGTTTTATATCAAATATAAATATGAGTTTATACAAAAAAATATACCTAATGGGAGTCCACATCTATTTTTTCTGGCCTGGAACGGGCTGATAAAAAACGATAGTTTCCGTAGACTTTTGTTAAGAACTTTTTCGCTCAATCGCTTTAGCGATATTATTGCTGCTAAGCATATTCCGGCAGTAGGAGCATCTTTTACACGTTATCGCTCGAAATTTGTGCTGGCCAAAGAAGATATGCAGATTAATCCTGGGGGAAAAATGCGAACGGTAGGACGTATTTTGGATGATGGTAGTGGCTTGGTAATGCAGGAAGGAATTGTATGGTTGCCCAATGGTAAAGGAATTCCTATTTATCCTCAGGCATATGTCCCTTTAAATCAAACCCAGGTAATATTAATCCGACATGGAAAATCTGTTCACGAGTCAGGAGGGGACAATCCGGAGTTTGTGGGTTCAGGATACTGGGATCAGTGGAAAAACAACCGGAGAATTAGCGGAGCTATTGGTAACAACCTTAAACCTGAAGGAATAGAAACTGCCCGCGATTTGGGAAAAGACTTCAAGGTAATTGTCGATACACTGGAGCAAAAAGGGTATCCTTTGTGGATGTTTTCTAAAGAACGGCCCATTCAGGTTTTTGGTAGCGAGTCAGAAAATACAGAACAAACAGCACGCTACTTTTTACAAGAAGCAGGATATACTAATATAAGTTTTGATGCTGTGTATGGTTTAAACTCACAGAAATATGGAGCATTAACCCACAAACATAAAAAAGAGGTAACCCAAAAAATGATGGAAATTTATGGCCCGGGTATAGATGGTACAGATGATGAAAAGAAGCAAAAAATTAAGGAAATGCTTAAAAACAGATTTTTCCATTATCCAGAGGGAGAGTCTTTAATTGAATCGGACTGGCGGATTGCCAACAGCTTTGTAGAGCTGGTAAAAGCCAATCTGGGAAAACGGATCCTTTTAGCCGATCACTCAGGTGCTCTCCGCGTATTTGAGGCAGTAATTCGTACCCTCGACTTTGCCGATTATGCCTCTATTAAAGAGGGCCAGGATAGTATCATGGCATTAGTCTACGAACCCGGTAAAAATATGCGTTATGATTATTTACAAAAAAAAGGCTTTTATTTACGTAAAATCAAACAAAAATAATGGTAAGTTTTAACTTAAATACATTTATTTTAATTCTCATTCTTATACTTTTAATCTTTGTTATAGTGTATTGGATGCTTAATAAAAAGATTTCTAAGTATAAAACGCTGGCTTTTTCTGATGATCTGGGTGTTTTTAATCATCGTGAGCTAAATTCAAAAATAAAGTTTTTATTACAAAAACCAGATGTTCAATATTTTGTTTTTATGCTTCTCGATATTGATTTCTTTAAAAACTACAATGATCAATATGGATATTCAAAAGCTGATCATATTTTGCAAGATTTTGTTAACCTTGTAAAAGGATATATTCGTAAAACGGATTTGTTTTTCCGATATAAGAATGGAGATGAGTTTGTTTTGATTTTTAATAATATTGGGATTGATCAGGCCCAGGAAATTGGGAACCGGATACGTAGGGTTATTGCTTACCATCCGTTTCAAATTGACGATAAGCTTATTCATCTTACTATTAGTATAGGAATTACCACTTCAATTAAAAATGATACGCCTGAGCAAATAAAGCAACGTGCCGAAGAAGCTCTTTTGGAAGCTAAACAATCTAAAAATACAGTTGTTCTAATTGAAGAATAAAGAGTGATAATTTAAAATAAAACATCCGATATTGCTCGAAACATCGGATGTTTTTGTTTTTAGAAGCAATATAATTTTTATATTATATTACTTATTGCTGAAAATTTTATAATCCCAGGGTTGCATTTTGTATTGGGTTGTAATTTTCTCTTCAGTAAAAAGCTCAACCAATTGATCGTTTTCAAGATCACCTGATAATTCAAATTCTATTTCTTGATCCGACAAATTTAGTATAGTAACAACCTGATGATCATCTTTTTCTCTCGAGAAAGCAAAAATATGGCTATCTGCAGAAGTTTCTATTCTTTCCATTGTACCGCCAAACGCTCCATTCCATAAAGCATTATTATTTTCTTTTAAGGTAAGCAAAATTTTGTACAATTCATCCATGGAGCAATTTTTATCCCATTGGATAGTATCTTTTTCGAAAAATCTTAATTGTTTATTCATACATGCTTCCTGTCCGCTGTAAATTAGAGGCATTCCGGGGAGCATAGCCGAAAGTACTGCAAATGTTTCTGTTGCTTCTCCCAATCTTTCATATACAGTACCTTTCCAGGAATTTTCGTCATGGTTGCTGGTAAACAGCATACGATAAGCATCCTGTGGATATTTTGTCTTTTCTTTTTCCAGTTGATTGACCAAATCTTTTATGTTTTTTTTGCCCTGCGCTATTTCATTAAAGAGAAAATGGATGTCCCAGGCATAAGTCATATCAAAAGCGTATTCGTGTAGTTCTGGTTCATTAGCTTCAGCCAGCATAAATACTGGTTTTATCTTATCAAGTTCGTGACGTACATTATTCCAAAAATCGGTAGGAACCATTCCGGCTACATCACATCGGTATCCATCTATATTGAAATCTTTAACCCAATAAATTAATGCATCTGTCATATATTTTCTAACTTCCGGAATATCGTAGTTTAAATCAGCAACATCAGTCCAATCTTCAACAGGAGCAATAATCTCTCCCTCTTCATTTTTGGTATACCATTCTGGATGATCAAAAATAAGTTGGTTATCCCATGCTGTATGGTTGGCTACCCAGTCTATAATAACATACATGCCTAATTCATGAATCTGATCCACTAAATTTTTAAAATCTTCTTCGGTACCGAACTCCGGATTTATGCCCAAATAATCTTTAACCGAATAATAACTCCCCATCGAACCTTTTCGATTTTTTTCTCCAATTGGATGTATGGGCATGAGCCATAAAATATCCACTCTCATTTCTTGTAATCTGGGCAAATGTTCGGCAAAAGCATTAAAAGTTCCTTCGGGAGTATATTGCCGGATATTAACTTCATAAATACTGGCATTTTTACTCCATTCGGGATGTTTAACTTTTTGATAATCCATATTTTTTTCCTCATGGTTTTTTTTATTATTACATCCGTAAAATCCAATAAGGATTAAGAGTAACATAACCAGAGTTTTACGCATTAAGTGTAATGATTTTGTTTTCATGTTAAATTAATTTGAATTTTTACAATATATAAATATTTAAATTGTGATATATCAAGGGTTTTTCTTACATTTACATCTTCTTGTTTTTAATTTTTAAAGATACAAAAATTAAGCAATATTTATACGCGAAATGCTGACTTATTAAGGGAAACAAAATATTTTTCTTATCAAATAAAAAATTAATAATCACTTAAAAATTTAATGCTAATGAAAAGAGTTTTAGTTGCAACAGCAGGAGGGGATTGCCCGGGATTAAACGCCGTAATTAGAGCTATTGTTAAACGAGCATCCCAGGAAAAAGATTGGGAAGTATTGGGAAGCATCCAGGCTTTTAACGGAGTGTTATGGGAGCCTACTGAAGTTAAAATTCTTGACGAAAAGGCTGTTGCCGGCATTCATTTTCAGGGAGGAACAATTATTGAGACAACAAATAAAGGAGGGCCTTTTGCCTGGCCTATAAAAGGGAAGGATGGAAAATGGACAACGGCTGATCGTTCGGAAGAAATGATACGAAAATTGATGTATATGGGTGTTGATGCGGTAATTAATATTGGAGGTGATGGTTCACAACAGATATCCCAAGCCTTATACAAAAAAGGATTGAACATTATCGGGGTACCTAAAACAATTGATAATGATCTTTCAGCTACTGATTCAACTTTCGGTTTTCAAACAGCTGTTCAAATTGCTACTGAGGCGGTTGATAAATTGGTAACTACAGCTGCCAGTCATAACCGGGTGATGATTCTTGAAGTAATGGGCCGAAATGCAGGATGGATAGCAATGAATGCTGCCGTTGCTGGTGGTGCTGAAATTTGCTTAATCCCAGAAATACCTTATGATATTAATAAAGTATTAGAAAAAATTAATCAACGTTTTATACGAGACCGTGGTTTTACAATAATTGTTATTGCTGAGGGTGCACGTGCTATCGGAAAAGATATCTCAAAAGTGGAAACCAATGAAGTTGGATATAAAAATGTTAAATTTTCGGGTGCGGCTTCACGTCTTGAACAGGAGTTAAAAGAAGCCGGGTTAAAACATGATGTACGAAAAGCTGTGCTTGGACACATTCAACGTGGTGGTGTGCCAATTGCATATGACAGAGTATTAGCCACACAATTTGGGGTTCATGCATTTCAAATGGTGATGGATGGGAAATTTGGTGAAATGGTTTCCTATCAGCATCCACATATCACATCAGTTCCTTTTAAGGATGCCATAAAAAAACCAAATTTTGTCTCTCATGATACAGCATTAATGCGAAATGCTCGTGGGGTTGGAATTAGTTTTGGAGATTGAATTTAATAAACTATTTTTATAGCTAGTATCCAGAAAACTGTGTAAATGAAAAAAGCGACACTGCAAAGTATCGCTTTTTTCATGGTTTAATTGAATTCAAATCTCTCTTAGAAAATAAAATTGACAATCTTATCCTCGAGATTAATTATTCAAAATCTCAAATGCAAAAGGTTTGAGGTTAAGAATAAGCTCTTTATTATTGTTTGTTTGTTTACTTTTATTGCCAAAGTTTGTATTCCATTTTTCACTCCTAATATTTTCCGGCAGTTCAATAGGAATAGTTGTTTCCTTACTCGATTTATTTATGGCAATCAACATTATTTCATCGAAATATTTTCGGGCGTAAACCATGGTATGTTCATCAGCATGGATTAAAATAATATCTCCATAAATCAGCGAAAGATTATTTCGTCTGAGATGGATTATCTTTTTTGTATTTTCTAACACAAAATATTCAAAACGATTTAAGTTTTCAAATTTCATGGGCCGACGATTATCAGGATCTCCTGCTCCGGGCATTCCAATTTCATCGCCATAATAAATAACCGGTATTCCAGGAATAGTATGAATAAAACTGGTAACCTGTAACAACTTGTAATAGCCCAGGGTATCTTCCACTTGAATGTCTCTGTTCCATCCGGCTTCTTTTTCATCCTCGTCAAAGGCAAGTGCTCCGCTAGCAAGAGTGATAAATCTAGGCAAATCATGATTACCGGTAATATTCCCCATAAGTGAGTGATGACCGTTATATTTTAAACTCTCTTTTAACGATTGATTGAGTTTGGTTAAGGGTTCTTTTTCCTGTGCCAGATTATTGCGCATATCAAAATAGAGATTAAAGTCAAACTGGCCGTCGAGCATATCAGGCCCTACATAACTTCTTATCAACTCACGGCTGCCAAAAGTTTCTCCAATCTGAAAAAGAAAATCTTTTGTGGTATTTGCTCGTAACTTATGGGTTAACATTTTCCAAAAATCGAGTGGAATATGTTTAGTGGCATCATGTCTGAATCCATCGATGTTAAATTCCTGAACCCAATACATGGCAGAGTCAGACATCATCTCAGAAACTTCAGGAATGCTAAAGTCTAACGAAGGGATAAAGGTGTCAAACCAGGTGGTTAACCGTTGTTCATCCCAAAGACGAATATTTTTCCGGCCATCAGGCAAATCTAAGGTTGTAACCCAATCGGGATGTTTCTGGTAGATTTTATTTTTTATATGTACGTGGTTTGAAACAAAGTCGAGAATAATATTCATCCCTTTTTGGTGGGTGGTATTAACCAGCTTATGTAATTCGTCGGAAGTACCAAAACGGTGGTCAACGGTAGTTAAGGTTACTGGCCAGTAGCCATGATAACCTGAATATTTTCTGTGAGGCGCCGGATATTCAATATATCCATCGAGTGGATTTTGGGTAATCGGGGAGAGCCAAATCATGCTTACACCCAATTCATCGAAATAACCTTCGTTTACTTTTGTGGTTATTCCTTCAATATCTCCACCCCAATAATTTGCTTTGTCGTATATATTTGGATCATCTACCGGCTCATCATTTGCTTTGTTTCCATTGTTAAAGCGATCAACCAACATAAAATACAATACCTGCGCATGTTTATCTTTGCGGGTAATCTGAGCAATGTCGTTTACAACTTTACCTTGATCCAATGGTATCAAAATATCATTTGAATACCCACTCTCGTTAAATGCCCACACTCTTATAAACGATCGTTTTCTTTTTTTAGCAATATCAGGAATTTGAATCGTAATTTTTTCTTTATCTTTTTTTGCAGAAATCGTAAAATTATCCCATACGGCAATGATCGATTCAATATCTCCTGAATAATCAATGGTTATTTTATTTGTGGTAAATGAATGTGTTGAAAGCTTTGGTGCATTTTCTGTAGGGTCGGGAACATTAAATACCGAATTGAAACCACCAATATTATTGCTTTCTTTTTCAGAATTTTGTGGGTCAAGCATCCAGTTATCGTTAATTACCAGTTGATAATGATATTTCCCAGGTGACAACTTAATTGAATATTTCCATTCATTGTCTTCAAGTAAAAAATCTTCGGATGGTGTCCAATTATTAAAATTTCCTACTACCCTAACAGAATGAAATTGTTTTTTGTCATCGTTAAGTTTAAATGTGTAGTCCACTTTTTTATCTAATAATAAAATTAAAGTGTAGGGGTATCCTTTAATCCATATTTTTAATGTTTCAACTGGTTTTGTTTCGGATTTTGGAATTATTTGAATATACTCATTATTCTTTGATAGCTTATAATTGTATCCTGGAATGTTTACAGAGTCTATTTTTAGTGGATTTTTAAAAATCCCGTTAAGAGCTATTTCCTGGCCTTTTTCATTTACATAAATGGGTAATGCCAGTTCGTACATTTCCGAATCTTCAGGGAAATTTAATTTTTGTTGGGTACAGGCAAAGCTGAAAAAAATCAAAAAAATAATCAGTAAATTTTTCATGGCGTATTGTATTTTGGTTATTGCTTAAGTTCAATAATCATGGGTGATTTTTTTGGTATATGGATTTGATTTAAATTGTTAATTTCTGTTTGGCTGATGATTTCTTTTCCTGTCTGGTATCCTTTCATCATCTCTTTAAAGCGTTCTGTTTGTATGGTTCGGGAGTTATCATTGTTATTTAAAATAATCATCACCGTTTCCTCAGCATTATGTCTGAAATAAACATACACATCTTTTTCAGGTATAAAATGGGTTAGTTTTCCGGTATGGATGACTTCTTTTGATTTTCTCCAGTTTAGCAGATACTGCAAATAGTTGAATATTTCATTTTGTGCATTGGTTCTTCCTTCGGCTGTAAAACCATTTTTTTCATCATCGGGCCAGCCACCTGTAAAATCCTTGCGCATGTTGCCATGCGCTTCGTACTCAAATCCCTCCATCAGCAATTCGGTACCATAAAGGATAGATGGTATTCCGCGTGTTGTTAACTGAAAGGCAATCGCCATTTTTAATTTTTCTATGCTTTGGTTTAACGATGAAAATATGCGTGTAACATCATGGTTATCTAAAAAGACTAAGGTGTTTGCAGGATTGTTGTATATAAAATCCTGTGCCAGGATATAGTACAATTTGGCCATGCCGTCAGTCCAGGTTTGTTCTTCGTTGAACGCCTGTGTAATGGCATAGTGCATAGGAAAATCGGTAATAACAGGAATGTTGGAAGAGTAATCATCGAAATTTTTATTGCTTTCCTGCCAGTAGGCCGTAATGGGAATTTTTTGCAGCCATGATTCACCCAAAATAGTAAAATCAGGGTATTGATTTCTGATTTCCTGAGCCCATCGTGCAACCATGTCTTTATCAGCATAGGGTTGTGTGTCCAGCCGTATACCATCAATACCTGTATATTCAATCCACCAAATGGAATTTTGAATAAAGTAGGTGGCTAACAATGAATTTTGTTGGTTTAAATCGGGCATATTCTGGTCGAACCACCCCTTTTGCTGACGCATGATATCATACGTTGATGCATAAGGATCGGTTAAAACAGGTGAGCGGAAGTTGGATTGGGTATATTCTTTAAACTGATGAATCCAGTCTTCAGTGGGTAAATCATTCATCCACCAATGGTTTATTCCGCAGTGATTTAAAACCACATCCATCACAATTTTTAGTCCTTTTTGGTGGGCTTCAGTTACCAGTTCTACATATTTTGCATTATTGCCCATTCGGGCATCGATGTTGTAAAAATCAGTAATGGCATATCCATGGTAGGTGTACTTTTTCTGGTTATTTTCCAGCAGTGGATTGATCCAAAGGGTGGTAACTCCTAATTTGTCCAGGTAATCCATGTGATTAATGATGCCTTGAATATCTCCGCCATGCCTTCCGTCGGGATTGCTGCGATCTGCTTTCTCCAGCAGCCCCTCAACGGAATCATTGGTTAAATCACCATTAGCAAAGCGGTCGGGCATGAGCAGGTAGATAACATCTGAATTATCAAATCCTTGATGTTGGGTCATTTTTATTGTTCGTTCTTTTAGTGCATAAGGAAATTTTTCAACAAGCTCTCCATCTTCTTTTACCTGAATGTTAATTATTTGAGGAGATATATATTCCGGAATTTCAAGATTCAAAAAAAGGTAATTGGGATTTTCTGTTTTCTGAACAGAATGCAAAAGCTTATCATTGCTTAAGGATAGGTTATAAGCTGCGATATTTTTTCCATACAGCATGATTTGCAATTCAGGATTTTCCATCCCTGTCCACCAGTTAGGTGGTTCCACCTTATTTATGACCTGAGCATTGGAAATTGTAATTTCTAATAAAAGAATAATTGCTGTAAATGATTTGAAAATTATTTTCTGTGTCATTGATTTAACGAATTTCAAGCGAATCATTGGCATTAATGGTATAATCTACTCCATGTACAACGATTTTTACCTTTTCGTTGTGTTGATTATAAACGATTGTTTTTTCTTTGGTTACCTCAACTTTTATCAATTGGCCTCTGAACTTAACAATAAACGAATATTTGTTCCACTGTGGTGGGATAAATGGCTTGAAATGTAATTCTCCGTTTTTTATGCGCATTCCGCCAAATCCTTCTACAATAGATAGATAAGTCCCGGCCATGCTGGTAATATGTAAACCCTGATTTACTTCGTTATTGTAATCATCCAGGTCAAGCCTTGCGGTACGTAAATAAAGCTCGTAGGCTTGTTCTTTATAGCCTAGTTTTGCGGCTAAAATAGTATGTACACAAGGTGATAGTGATGATTCATGCACTGTTAATGGCTCATAAAAATCGAAATTTCGTTTTATGGTTTCTTCATCATAATGATCTTCGAAAAAGTATAATCCCTGCAAAACATCAGCCTGTTTAATGTAACAGGAACGTAAAATTCGATCCCACGACCATTTTTGGTTGATGGGCCTTTGTTCCGGATCGAGGTCTTCGGCATGGATTATCTCCTTATCCATAAAACCATCTTGCTGAAGGAAGATGTCTAATTCTTCATTTTTGGGAATATAGATGTTATCAATAATATTGGCCCATTTGCCTGCTTCCTTCAGCTCGTTGAAATGAATTTTCTCTTTCAGCTTTTTATATTTTTCGGGTGCTTCGGATTGTACCTTGACAATCATTTTTATGGTATAATCAAGGCACCATCGGGCAATGGTATTTGTATACCAGTTGTTGTTTACATTGTTTTCGTACTCGTTAGGCCCGGTAACGCCCAGAATTACAAATTGATTTTTCTCTTTGGAGAAATTAACCCGTTGTGCCCAAAAGCGACTAATGGCAATGAGTACTTCAAGCCCGTAATCTTCGATGTACGATTCATCACCCGTGTAGCGGGTATAATTGTAAATAGCATGGGCAATGGCACCATTACGATGAATCTCTTCGAAAGTAATTTCCCATTCGTTGTGGCACTCTTCGCCATTCATGGTAACCATTGGATACAATGCAGCGCCATCTTTAAACCCTAATTTCTCGGCATTTTCAATGGCTTTGGATAAATGGCGGTAACGATATAACAACAAATTTTTTGCAACCTGTTGCTCCGATGTTCTTAAATAAAAAGGCAGGCAATAAGCTTCGGTATCCCAGTATGTACTTCCACCGTATTTCTCGCCGGTAAATCCTTTAGGACCTATATTTAAACGTTCATCATCGCCTGTATAGGTCTGGTTTAGTTGAAAAATGTTAAATCGTATGCCTTGCTGGCCGGCTATATCACCTTCAATTTTTATATCGCTGGTGGTCCATTTCTCTTTCCAGGCGCTGGCATGTTCTGAAAATAATTGGTTAAACCCTTTTTCAAAAGCCGATTGTAAATTATTGTGGGCTGCGATGGTTAGTTGCTCCTTATCATGATTTTCAGAATGGGTGATGGAAGCATATTTATAAATGGTTATCACATCGTCTGTTTTACAATCGACAGAAACACGCTGACTCAGGAATTTTTTTCGTTTGTTTTCTTTTACCGTATAGTTTACTTTAGTATTGTTTTTTTCAATCCTGAATTTCATGCTGGTACAAACATGAAAATCGAGCTTTTTGGTTTTTGCTGTTACATAAGCTTCACCTGGCCTACTTTCAATTCCTACTTCTTCCCAGAACTTTTCGTTGTAGTTGGCGTCTTCGTTAATCACATCCGCATCAATATAAGGCTCAATGGTAATTGTATCATTAATATTAACACATCTGATGTGATATTTAATACAACCTAATTCGTTTTGGGTGATGCTTAAAAATCTTTTGGCCGTAACTTCTATGGCTTGTTCGTTAGAAAATTCAGCATAAAATGAACGTTCTAAATACCCTTCCTTCATATTTAAAATTCTTCGGAAATTTTTGATTTTTACTTTGGCTAAATCAAGCTCTTGTTTTCCTACTAAAATATTAATACCAATCCAGTTGGGTGCATTAAGAACCTTGGCAAAATATTCGGGGTACCCGTTTTTCCACCAGCCCACTTTGGTTTTATCGGGATAATAAATGCCGGCTATATAGTTTCCCTGTAAAGTATCTCCACTATATTGTTCCTCAAAATTGGCCCGTTGGCCAATGTGTCCGTTTCCAAGCGAAAAAATACTTTCCGATGATCGCTGATTTTCAGGATTAAAGCCTTCTTCGATAATACACCATTCATCATGTTTAAGATATTCGTTCATTGTGAAGGATTTTTATAATTTTAACTATTTTCAATGATTGAGATGTTTATATTTTTAAAGCCAGGAATTACCTTATCTGCTTTGGGTAAGTTTTCCGGTTTGCCCACACCGATGGTTTTCATTCCGGCATTTTTTGCTGCTTCAATACCCGATTCAGCATCTTCAAAAACCAAACACTGTTCGGGAGGGATATTTAATTCCTGAGCTCCCTTTAGAAAAACTTCAGGATCAGGCTTTGAGCGGGTAATTTTTGTTCCGTCCACAACCACATCAAAGAAATCTTTCATGCCAATGCGTTCTAAAATGGTTCCTGCATTTTTACTTGATGAACCGATGGCAATTTTGTAATGGGCTTCTTTCAGCTTTTCGAGAAAATTTTTCACTCCGGGTAAAATATCTTTGGGTGTCATTTTTAAGATATTTTCCCGGTACCATTCATTTTTATTGTTAGCCAGACTTTGTTTCTCTTCATCCGAAATTGAATCTATTTTCCCAATTTTGAGCAGAATATCCAATGATTCCATCCGGCTGATTCCTTTTAGCTGTTCATTTTGGGCTTCGGTTAGGTCAAATCCTATTTTATTGGCCAGCTTTTTCCATGCTCTATAATGAAATATTGCGGTATCGACAATAACACCATCCAAATCAAAAATTATCGCTTTTATTTTTTGTGTCATTAGTCTCTGTCTTTTACAAATACAACCAAAATGCCGGCTAATATCATCGAAAACCCACCTAATATTAAAGCATAAATGGGTTGGTTATTAAATAATGTTTTTACTACAAAACCCAAGATACTGGCCGCCAGTATCTGAGGAATTACAATAAAAAAGTTAAATATTCCCATGAAAACACCCATTTTATGGGCTGGTAATGAGCCGGTTAATATTGCATAGGGCATGGCTAATATGCTGGCCCAGGCTAATCCAATACCTACAAACGGAACCAGCAGCATGGTTGGGTTATTAATGAAAAATATTGAAGCCAGACTGATACCGCCAATGATTAATGATACAGCGTGAGTAATTTTCCGGTTGGTTAGTTTAGCCATCAAGATGAGTAAAAATGCAAATACTGCAGCAAACCCATTGTAAATACCAAAACAAATGCCAACCCAGTTTGCTCCTTCATTATATAGGGGTGAGGTGGGGTCTGTTGTTCCATAGATATGGCTTGTAACACCTGCAGTAGTGTAAATCCACATGGCAAATAGGGCAAACCACGAGAAGAATTGTACGATAGCCAGCTGTTTCATGGTTGGAGGCATAGTGTTAAAATCAGAAACAACAGCCACAAACCCATTTTTTAGTTTTCCTCGTTGTTTTAAAAAACCACTGAATAATTCAAGCAATCCAAATATTGCAAGGCCGATTGAAAAGATAAAGACTTCTTTATCGACATTAATAAAGGTAAGAAGAAAAGTGATAATAATTCCTGTAATTAAAAAGATCAGTCCGTTTCTGAAATCACCGCTTGAGTTTTTTATGTTGGCTAATTCTACCTCTTTCATTTTTGCTTCCAGCTCTTTATCTTCAAATTCGGCTAACTCTTCAGGCGAATATTCTTTGGAAGTGAAAACTGTCCATAATACGGAAAGAATAAATACTGCACCACCAAAATAGAAGGATAATTTTACAGATAATGGAATTTCTCCAGCAGGAGCAGTATTGGAAACATTAAACCATTCGGTAAAAATATAGGGCAAAAAGGAGGCTACTACCGCACCGGTACCAATAAAAAAGCTTTGCATACTAAATCCAATGGTACGCTGGTGTGAGGGCAGATTATCTCCAACAAATGCCCTAAAAGGTTCCATGGAGATATTAATGGATGCATCCATAATCCATAGCATTCCGGCAGCTACCCATAAAGTAGGAGAGTTAGGCATGATAAATAATGCTATAGAAGCTAAAATGGCTCCAACAAGAAAGAACGGGCGACGTCGTCCTAAACGGGTCCATGTTTTATCGCTTAAGTGGCCAATAATGGGTTGAACGATTAGGCCTGTTACCGGAGCTGCAATCCATAAAATGGGAATGTTATCTACCTTGGCTCCAAGGGTTTCGAAAATTCTACTCACATTGGCATTTTGAAGGGCAAAACCAAACTGAATACCTAGAAACCCAAAACTCATGTTCCATATCTGCCAGAAACTCAGTGCTTTTTTTTCTTTTTTCATCGTTTAAGTTAATAAAGAATGATTGATTACATGATTATAAATATACACTCAAATATACCAAAAAAAATAGTCAAAACAATGTATCTTGTTAGTAAGCAGATAATTATAAAAATTTTAAAAAGCCTGTAAGTATTGTTTCAAACGTTTGCGAGTTGCAAATAACTGCGTAAATATGTTTTGTTTTTTTATTAAAAATTTATCCATTCAATTTTAATCACATGGGTTGTTTCTTCAGTATAACCGAACAGAATATCCGTGCTTTATTGCTAATTTTAAAAACCGGTAAGTAAAAAGCCCTCCTTCGCTAAAGCTTCGGAGGACAAAGGTGGAGCTGGCGGGAGTCGAACCCGCGTCCGAATAAGGAACCAAAATGCTTTCTACATGCTTAGCTCTTTTTCGGTTTTCGTGACTGGCGTGGCAAAGAGCGGCCCAACCAGTCCTTAGCTTCATTTAAATTTCGCCCGGTTATCGAAGCGCTAACCGAACTAGTTTAACTTTTACGATGCCTCATATTCAAACTGCGGTTAAACAGCGCTGTTTGAGAGACAGCTTGTCCTAACGGCCTAGCGTCAGGATTAGGCTTAATTCACTTCGTGATATTAAGCCGCAAGCGCGTAATTGTTTTCGCCGTTTATAAATCTGAGCTTTAATATTTACGAGCCAAAACCCAATGCTCGGCATGCTTACAATCCAATTTACCTTACCGTCAAAACCAGGTCAGCCCCAATTGAAATGTTTTTTGGAAATGCAAAGTTACAAAATCATTTGCCCATTACTAAGTATTTTCGTTAAAAAAAGTTAATTTAGAGCACTCATTTTAAATATCACAAAAAATAGTAAGAATTATGAAAAAAAGAAAAGTAGGAGTATTGCGCGAAACAAAGAATCCACCTGATAAACGCGTGCCTGTTACCCCATCGTTAGCGGTAAAACTTACCGAGCGGTTTACCAATACTGAATTATATATCCAACCCAGTGATATCAGATGTTATACCGATGAAGAATATCAATACCTGGATTTAAATGTAAAAGAAGATTTAAGCGATTGTGATATCTTGGTTGGAGTAAAAGAAGTTGAACCTTCTACACTAATTCCCGGAAAAACCTACCTCTTTTTTGCCCATGTTGGTAAAAAGCAACCTTATAACCGGGGGTTATTGCAAGAGATTATTAAAAAGAAAATCCGGTTGGTGGATTATGAATATTTAACCGATTACAACGGCCAACGTATTGTTGCTTTTGGCCGCTGGGCAGGCATTGTCGGCGCTTACAACGGCCTCAGGGCTCGTGGAATACGTAATGACTCATTCGAATTAAAGCCCGCACATCAATGCCGTGATTTAGATGAGATGTTTGCCGGCCTAAAACTCGTTCAATTAAAAAAGAAAAAAATTCTGGTAACAGGTGGAGGAAGAGTAGCTATGGGAGCTATGGAAACACTTAGCCAGCTTAATATTCGTGAAGTTTCACCCGAAGAGTATTTGAATAAGGATTTTGATGAGCCTGTAATTTGCCGCTTGGATCCACAGCATTATGTAAAACATAAAGGGGGGATGCAGTTCAATTTACAACATTTTTTCGATCATCCGGATGAATATGAATCAACTTTTAAACCCTATACAAAAGTAACTGATCTTTATATTGCATGCCATTACTGGGATCCAAAATCACCAAAATTTATTACTAAAGAAGATTATCTTGATCCTGATTTTAAAATTACAGTCATAGCTGATGTTAGCTGTGATGTGAATGGGCCTATTGCGTCAACCGTAAGGGCTTCAACCATTGCTGATCCATTTTACGGTTACAATCCTGAAACAGGGGAGGCAGAAAGGCCATTCATTAATCCTAAGAATATTACCGTAATGGCTGTTGATAATCTGCCTGGCGAATTGCCAAGAAATGCTTCTTCCGATTTTGGTAATGATCTGATGGATAAAGTTTTTCCATCGCTTTTTGGTCACGATGATGCCGGAATTATCGAAAGAGCTACTATAACAAAAGATGGTAAATTAACAGAAAGGTATGCTTATTTACAAAATTATCTAGAAGGAAAAGAATAGTACATTGATCTTTAGTTAAGCCTGCAGATTTATTTGTCTTAAGTGATAGAAGGTAGTAAATTGAAAGGTTTAATGAAAATTTGTCAGAGAAAGGCCTAAGGACGCAAAGTTTTAATAATACACTTAATCCATTTTATATTTAAAATAATGCTTTGCGTCTTTGTGTCTTAGCGGTTAAAAGATATATTAAAACGTAAGCTCCTTCAACCCTTTAATCGTTTTTTGAGGATTTTCTGATTTAAAAATATAGCTTCCGGCAACCAATACATCACATCCAACATCAATTAATGATTTTGCATTAGTATTATCTACTCCTCCATCAACCTCGATTAAAGCATTAGAGTTTTTTTCGGTAATTAATTGTTTTAGTTCTTTAACTTTTTCGAGTGCATTTGGAATAAATTTTTGACCACCAAATCCCGGATTTACCGACATGAGCAAAACCAAATCTATATCAGCAATAATATCTTTTAATAAATATACGGGAGTGTGTGGATTCAGACATACTCCGGCTTTCATTCCCAACGATTTTATTTTTTGAACAGTACGGTGTAAATGATTACAGGTTTCAAGGTGTACTGTTAAAATATCAGCGCCTGCTTTGTGAAAATCATTAATATATTTGTCGGGATATGTAATCATTAAATGAACATCCAAAGGTTTTTGGGCATGTTTTTTTATATATTTCATCACAGGAAAACCAAACGATATATTGGGAACAAATACGCCATCCATTATATCAAGATGAAACCAATCGGCTTCACTTTGATTAAGCATAGTGATATCATGTTCTAAGTTGCCAAAATCGGCAGCCAGTAGTGATGGAGAAATTAAATGATTCATAATTTTATGCTTTAAATTATTGCAAAAATAAATAAAAAAAGGAAACGGCCTTGTTCCCTTCATACTAAATCGGTTAAAAGTTTTTTTCTACCCCAAATAGGTTTTAAGGATTTTACTTCGTGTGGTATGTTTTAATCGTTTGATGGCTTTTTCTTTAATCTGTCGAACACGCTCACGAGTGAGGTTAAACTCTTCTCCAATTTCTTCCAAAGTATAAGGATGTTTTCCGTTTAATCCGAAATAAAGTTTAATGATATTTGCTTCGCGTTCGGTTAAAGATGATAAAGCACGCTCAATTTCCTTACGTAAAGAATCGTTAAGCAAGTTTCCGTCAGGGCTGGGGCTTTCTTCGCTAAGCAACACTTCGTACATATTACCATCTTCGTCTTCGGTAAG
>JAXHVS010000090.1:0-11151 GCA_034189025.1 Bacteroidota bacterium | reverse complement strand
AAAGTATAAATACTATGTATTCATGTTTCTATCAGTAAAACAAATTCAAAATAAATAATTATATAGAATAAAATTTATAAGGAAATTATTTAATTATCCACCCGAAATATGAAGTGATCCGTTTGCAGGTGGAATTGTTACGGTTGGCTGGCCAATCCTTGAAAACATCTTAAAATATACAACACCTATGGGGGCTTTTGTCTGTTGCAGAAATGTTGCTTCGCCTAATATAGATTTAACAGTTTTTCCATTTATTTTACACGGGGTATCTTTAATTGGCGTCGGAAATCAGGAACATCTAATGAGTGAAAGAAAAGTGGTTTGGGATAAACTTGCAAGATTTTGGAAACTGGAACAACTTATGAAAATGCATGCTGAAATTTCGCTTGAAGAACTTAACCATAAAATCGACTTAATCCTTAAAGGCCAATTGAAAGAAAAAACTATCGTAAATATTTTTCCATAATTAAAAAGCCCTAAGTGCTTATTAATTAAAGGTTCATGTTATGTCGCTGAAAATAAGTTAAAAATTATCCAGTTAAAAAGTTGTTTAATAATTTATTATACTAACTTTGTATCGTAATTAATTAATTAAATATTTTAAAATGAACACAGGAACAGTAAAATTCTTTAATGAATCAAAAGGATATGGATTTATTAAAGAGGACGATTCAGACAAAGAACATTTTGTACACGTATCAGGTTTAATTGACGAAATTCGTGAAGAAGACCACGTGGAGTTTGAATTACAAGAAGGTAAAAAAGGATTAAACGCAGTAAACGTAAAAGTTATATAAGATTGCTTTAAAAATTTACCGAATGTATAAGCCTGCTGAAGAATCAGCAGGCTTTTTTATTTCCGATTTCGTTTATAATTTTTAGAGTTATACTTTTTGTCTGTCTTTGCATTCCATTTAGGACTCTCGCCTATTTCAGGAGGGACAGGCATCTTAATAATTTCAGTTTCAATCAATGTTTCAATCTGTTTAAATCTAAACATATCATCTTGATTAATAAATGTTAACGCCACTCCTGTAGCTTTTGCGCGAGCCGTTCTTCCCACTCGGTGTACATAATCTTCAGCATCCTGAGGCACATCATAATTAATAATCAAATGAATATCTTTTATATCGATCCCCCGGCTAATAACATCAGTAGCCACTAATACCCTAGTACGTTTAGCCCTGAAACGCGAAAGAACATTTTCACGCTCATCCTGCTCCAAATCAGATGAAATTCCTTCAACAGAAAGATTATTACCTTTAAGCTTTCGCACAATGGTGGATACATTACTTTTAGTTGAAGTAAAAATAAGAATACTTTCGTATTCAGGTTTATTGGCAATCAAATAGTCTATCAATGCTGTTTTTTGCTCACTATATACTAAATAAGCAGCTTGTAAAATTCCTTCAGCTGGTTTGGAAAGTTCAATAGTTATTTGTTTAGGATTTTGAAGAATCTGACTGGCAAGCTTTCTGATTTTTGGCGGCATGGTGGCACTAAACATGAGTGTTTGCCGCTTTTTGGGGATATAAGAAATAATATTCATTATATCCTCATAGAATCCCATATCAAGCATTTTATCTGCTTCATCTAGAATTAAATATTGCATATCATCAAAGTGTACATATCCCATTTTTAGATGGGATATCAATTTCCCGGGGGTTGCTACAATAATATTTGTATTTCCTTTTAAAGCATTACGTTCTGTATCAAAATCCTGTCCGTCGCCACCACCATAAACGGGGCATGACCCAATATTTGTAAAATAAGAAAACCCTTGAATTTCTTTGTCAATTTGAATAGCAAGCTCACGGGTAGGCACAATGATTAGCGTACTTAATGATGCACTTTTTTCTCGCAAAAGTTTATCTATCACAGGCAAAACAAATGCTGCCGTTTTACCCGTCCCCGTTTGAGCACAAGCAATCAAATCATTCCCCGATATAATTTCAGGAATAGCTTTCTCTTGTACAGGAGTTGCCTCTTTAAAACCCATATAAGAAATCGCTTCGAGAATATGTTCATTTAAATTAAATGCAGTAAATTTCATCATCAATAACTCCAATATTTTAACCGCAAAGATATTTTTTTTTTAGATTAATGAAAAAACAAATTTCCTATCGAATTGCATTGATTCATGCAACATTTTTTAAATTGTTATTGAAGATTAGAATAAAAATACAAAACCATAGTACTCCCTTAAAAATAAAACCGTACATTTGACAAGATTTTAAGCTTGCGTTTTTATTAGCTAATTCTCAATAATCTATTAGTTAATTACTACACTCGTTTTTAAATCATTTTTTAAAAACTTTTAATTAACAGCAATTTACAAGTTAGGTTTATCTGGTTAAGTATTAAACAAATCCATTTTCATTAAAGAAAAGAGGAAAAGCATATCTTTTCTAAATACACAAAACTTTCCTGTAGTTAAAAGCAAACCATTTAAATAAAATTACAATGAACATTTATGTAGGAAATCTTGATTACAAGGTAAATGAAAATGACCTGGAAGGTATTTTCGCAGATTATGGAACAGTAAGTTCCGCAAAAGTTATTGTGGATAAGTACAATGGCAGAAGTAAAGGTTTTGGCTTTGTTACCATGGAAAACGATGAGGAAGCAAAAAAAGCAATTGAAGAACTAAACGGAGCAACTTTCAAAAACAGAGAAATTGTTGTTAATGAAGCAAAACCCAAAAGAGAAAATTATAACCGATAATTAAGCAAAAGATGATTAACGGAAAAGTAAAATGGTACGACAGTATCAAAGGTTTTGGATTTATCGAATCCGAAGAGGGAGTAGATATATTTGTACATCGCAGTGGACTAGTAACAGCTTATGAAGGCCTACAGGCTGAGCAGAAAGTTGTTTTTGAAACAAAACAAGGCGACAAAGGTTTATATGCAATTCATGTAAAACCAGCATAAAAATATATTTCGTTGGTGATATATTTATATCTGCTTTTATCTAAGGATCGAAAGCAGGTATAAAATATTTTTTATAAAAATCTTATATTTTAGAATCAATACCAAATAAATGAGGCAACTAAAAATAACAAAACAAATTACCCTTCGTAACGAATCATCCATTAATTGTTATTTTCAAGATATTAGTAAATACTCCATTCTATCAGCTGATGAAGAAGTTGAATTATCGGTTCGGATTCGTAATGGCGATAGCGAAGCTCTTGATAAATTAGTACTTTCAAATTTGCGTTTTGTTGTATCGGTTGCCAAACAATATCAAAATCATGGTTTATCATTTTCCGATTTAATTAATGAGGGAAATGTAGGGCTGGTTATTGCGGCTAAAAAATTTGACGAAACCAGGGGATTTAAATTTATCTCCTATGCTGTATGGTGGATCCGCCAATCTATTATGCAAGCAATCTCAAACCAAAACAGAATTGTAAGGTTGCCTATTAACCGGTTGTCATCGATTAATAAAATTGCAGGCGCTATTCCCTATCTTGAGCAGAAACTGGAACGGGAACCTACGGACACTGAACTGGCAAATTATCTTGATTTATCTAAGGATGATGTTAAAATTGCCAACCATATCAAAAAACGACAAGCTTCGTTTGATAAACCCATCTCAAATGACAGTGAATCAGAGTTTAGTTTGTACGATTTAGTACAAACAGGAAATATTCCCTCGCCTGATAACAACTTAATACAAGAATCGCTAACCACAAATATAAGCCGTGCACTGAATAAACTTACCCGCAGAGAAGCCGAGATAATTACCATGTCGTTTGGGTTATTCGATAGCCCTGTATATTCGTTACACGATATGGCCGTTATCTATAAAATGTCATCTGAGCGAATTAGACAAATTAGACGCCGTGGATTAATAAGGCTAAAATCATTGTTAAAAGGGAAATTAGCATTCCTTGATTAACATATTAATTGAACTAAAAAAAATAGAATAATTTAAAAATTAAAATTTATTTATGGGCCGATCACAAGAATCATTCAACAAAAAAGAAGTACGCAGGAAAAAAGAGAAAAAAAGAAAAGACAAAGAACAAAAAAGATTAGAAAAAAGAGAAGGAGAAAAGGATAACCTGGACGACATGATTGCTTATGTTGACAAAAATGGAGTAATTACTTCTACCCCGCCGGATCCCGATGATAACGATGATATCAAAGCAGAAGATATCTTAGTAAGTGTTCCAAATAAAAGCGAGGAAGATGAACTAGATCCGGTACGAAAAGGAACTTTAACTTTTTTTAATGATTCTAAAGGATATGGGTTTATTAAGGATTCTGAAACCAAAGAGAGTATTTTTGTACATATAAACAATATACTTGAAGAGATTAATGAGGGTAATATTGTCAGCTTTGAAATTGAAAGAGGCCCCAAAGGCCTGGTGGCTGTTAATGTAAAGCTAGTAAAATAATTTTCCCTACCAATTTTTAATTATTCATTCTACAATTGAGCTAACCCAATTATAATATTTGGCTAAAATTACATAAAGAAAGCGTTGAATGCAAAAGCAATGATTAGTATCTAAATGATATTAAAAATTTTAGGAAACATATTTTTTTACCAAACCGTAATTACTTACTTTAAAATAGCTATATATTAAACCCTTTCCACCTTACAAGCAGTTAACTTAAATGCAGCTATTTTTGAAAAAGGGTCCAAATCACTGCGTGTTAAACGGTTTACCCGCGATTCTGAATAATGCCAGGGCATAAACAATTCACCCTCGGCTACATGATCGCTTGCTTGTAAAGTAGTTTCTAATTCGCCCTGTTTTGATATTACTCTTACTTTCTGTCCATCTTTAAAATCATATTTAACCACATCGCCCGGATTCATCAGAACATATGATTCATTGGCAAAATCGGTTAATGCCTTATTTTTTCTCGACATGGTTGCTGTATGATAATGATAAAGAATACGGCCACTATTCATGATAAACGGAAATTCTTTACTGGTCTTTTCGGTTTGAGGCACATATTCAACCGGATTCAATATCGCTTTTCCGTTAGCAGTGTTAAACTTATCCAGAAACAATGTGCCCGTTCCCGGATGATCTTTTGTGGGGCAAGGCCATTGTATTCCTTCATGCTCTATTCTTTCATAAGATATTCCTGCCATCATAGGTGCTGCCTGGGCAATTTCATTAAAAATATCCGAAGCATTTTTATAATTCCCAAGATCGTATCCCATTCGTTCAGCGATTTTAACAATAATCTTCCAGTCTTCTTCGGCTTGTCCGGGCATTTCAACCGCTTTACGCACGCGTAAAACTCTTCGGTCGCTATTAACAAATGTACCCTCTTTTTCGGCAAACGAAGATGCCGGTAAGATAACATCGGCATAAGGAGTTGTTTCTGTAGGAAATATATCCTGTACCACCAAAAAGTCAAGTTTTTTTAAAGCTTGCTCAGTATGATTCAGGTCAGGATCTGTAACCATCGGATTTTCACCCATAATAAACATTCCTTTTATCTTATCATCGTATGCAGCATGCATTATTTCTACGGTTGTTAAACCTGGCTTCGCCGATAAATTTTCATAATCCACATTCCATAATTTGGCGACACGTTTCCTGTTATCATCATCTGTAACCGGAATATACCCGGGATAAATAATTGGAGAACATCCTACATCGGTAGCTCCCTGAACATTATTTTGTCCTCGCGGAGGGTCAATTCCAGCTCTTTCTTTTCCAATTTGTCCGGTAATCAACATCATATTGATTAATGCAAATACATTATTAGTTCCCGTAACTTGCTGGCTCATTCCCATTCCGGTAGCAATCATAGATGTTTCGGAGGTTGCATATAAACGTGCAGCAGCCATCATTTTTTCTTTAGGAACAGAAGTTATCTCTTCGGTTTTTTCGGGAGTATACTTTTCAACCAGTTGCTTTAACTCTTCAAAAGCATCCATTCCACCATCTATTCTCTTTTCGATAAATTCTTTGTCAATCAAATTTTCCTTGATGATGAACTTTATCATCCCATTTAATAAGGCAACATCAGTTCCTAAGCGAGGCTGTAGCCAGATATCGGCATATTTTACCAGTGGAGTCCATTTCGGATCACAAATAATAAGTTTTTTCCCTGCATAATGTCCATTTTTAACATATGTAGCCGTAACCGGATGGGTTTCAATCATATTATTTCCGGTAACAAATAAACAATCGGTAGTGGCAAAATCCTGGATTGAGTTACTTCCGGCTCCATCGCCAACAGATTTAAGCATTGCTGTAACCGTTGATGCATGACAAAGACGAGTACAATAATCAATGTTATTAGTTCCAAAAACCACACGAATAAATTTCTGAAACAGGTAATTATCTTCGTTAGTACATTTGGCAGATGCATATCCAGCTAAAGCATCGTTTCCATACTTTTCTTTTATCTCTGTAAATTTTCGTGCGATTAAATCCAGCGCCTCATCCCAGCTTGCTTCTTCAAATTTCCCATTTCTTTTAACCAATGGTTTGGCCAAACGCTCCGGGCTATGCACATAATCGTACCCAAACCGGCCTTTAACACATAATCGTCCATCGTTGGGCCAAACGCCCTCTACGCCATTGGCACGAACAATTTTCCCATCCTGAACAAACAGTTCAAGTTGACATCCTACACCACAATAAGGGCAGGTGGTTTTAACTGTTTTTTCAATTTTTTCTATCTGAATTTCACCACGATGTGGTTTTTCTACTAAAGCACCGGTAGGGCAAAGCTGAACACATTCGCCACAACCGTCACACTCTGATTCATTCCACTGGTCAAATCCTGCAATAATATAGGATGTTATTCCACGCTCAGAAAACGAAAGCACATTTTTACCCTGAACTTCGTCACATGCCTTAATACATCTGAAACATTTGATACATTTTGATGCATCATAAGTTAATATAGGCGAACTATCATCTATTTTATAATTTAACTCTCTGAAAATATTAGGGTATTTTCGATTTTGGGGGTCATCAAGCTTATAGTGTTTTACCCAATCCCGTAACTCATCGTTGTAAGTACCATCATCATGATCGTTATGTTCGGCTAACAAATAATCAAGCGTATGTTTTCGGGTTTCTTCCAGCTCGTTATCAAAAGCTGTAATTTTCATTCCTTCTTTAACAGTAACCGTACACGACATCACTAATCCATTTACATCTTTTATTTTAACTACACAAAGACGGCATGCCCCGGTAGGACTTAATTTTTTATGATAGCATAAACTGGGGATATTGATTCCATTATCTTTTGCAACCTGTAAAAGGTTTGCTTCTTCAGGTGCTTTTATCTTTTTACCGTCGATGATGATATTCACTAGTTTACTCATAGGTATTGATTTCTGATACTAAAATTGATGTTGAAAATATTGTGTTAAACTTTTTATGGGCAAAATGGGCGATTGGCCCAATGGGCAAAGAGAATTTTTTGCCATATAATCCGCTTCGTATAAAAGTTGATCAAGAATTTCGCCTCTCTTTTTTTGATTTTCTTTTGCTTTGTCCATCAGGATCATAAGTTGGGCCGTACCTACTCTGCAAGGAACACATTTTCCACAAGATTCATGTTTAAAAAACTCCAGAATAGAATAAGCCATATCAAAAACAGATCTTTCTTCGGACATTACGATAATTGCTCCGGAACCTAGTACAGCACCTTTTTCTTTTAGTGTATCGAAACCCATTGGGGTATCTAAAACTGTTTCATCCACAAAAGTGCCGGCAGCACCTCCTAATAGTGCTGCTTTAAATTTTTTATGGCCTTTCATTCCGCCGGCCAAATCATCTATCAAACTACGTAAAGTAATTCCCATTGGCGTTTCGTAATATCCTGGTTTGTTTACATCTCCACTAATCGTAAAAATTTTTGTGCCGGGAGATTTCTCTGTCCCCATTGATTTGTACTGTTCAGCACCATGCTCAACAATATAGGACAAATGAGCAAATGTTTCTACATTATTAATTAAAGTGGGCTTACCAAATAAACCTTTTTCGGCAGGAAATGGAGGTTTGATGCGTGGATAGCCGCGTTTACCTTCTAACGATTCTAATAAAGTAAGTTCTTCGCCACACAGGTATGAACCTGCCCCAAGTTTTAATTCTACTTCTAAATCAAAACCTGAATTAAGGAGATTTTTTCCTAAAAAACCTTTTTCTTTTGCCTGATTAATTGCCTTACGGAGTATTTTGATAGATTTTGTATATTCTCCACGGACATAAATATAGCCTTTGGTTGCTCCAATAGCAAAAGCAGCAATAATAAACCCTTCGATTAGAACATGAGGGTCTTGCTCCATAATTATCCGATCCTTAAATGTTCCGGGTTCTCCTTCGTCGGCGTTACATACAATATATTTTTGCACACATCGCTCACAAACAGATTCGTTGGTAAATTTATTTTTAAGCCCTGTGGGAAAACCAGCACCTCCTCGGCCTCTTAATTTTGCATCAATCAGTAAATCAATAATATCAACAGGATTTTTTTGCAATGCTTTTTTTACCTTATTATATCCTCCCAGGGCAATATATTCATCAATACTTTCGGGATTATATTTTCCGGCATTTAGTAAAGCTACTTTTTGTTCTTTAATCACGATAATTATTTAGTTAGGTTATTATTTATAATCTTTTCTATAATACCTTTTATTTTATCTTCATTCAAATCAGTATACATTTTGTCATTAATCATCATTACCGGAGCCTGAGCACAATGGCCTAAACATTCTGATGGTTCTAAGGTAAAAAGCATATCACTGGTGGTACCTCCCATTTTAATATCTAAAAAATTTTCAACCACCTCAATCAAACTTTTACTACCAATCATATTACAAACAGGAGATTTACATATTCGGATAATATTTTTACCTCTGGGTTTTAAGCTAAACATAGAGTAATATTTTGCTACACCATAAACTGAACTATAAGTGGTATTTAAATATTCGGCTACAAATTTTAAATCTTTAGAAGTAAGATAATTATTCGGATTTTTATTTTGAAGCCTGTGCAATATATTTAGCATATTATCTTTTTTAGGTTCTAAGTCTGATATCAAGGCAGATATATCCATAAATGTTTTTTTAATTTATTTAGGTTAAATATAAGGTATGTATACAAATATATCAATATATAAACATAATATAGATTGATTTTAATTAAAAAAGCTCTGCAGAAACAGAGCTTGATTTTAAGTCCTCATCAATTTATTTTCCAAGTTGCCATCCCAAGACAAGCTGTACCATTAGCAATACTCTTGTTTCTAATGTGTAATAATCGGTATAATCCTCTCCCTCTTCATAATAGCCAATACTCTTAGTATTCTTTGATAATCCTATTCCAATTGCAGCAGATAAGTTAAAACTACCTTCGGTAAGCAATCGATACCCTGCATTAAAATGAAAAACATTGGATTCATATTCATAAATATATTTTCCATAACCTCCATCTGAATTATACCAATCGGAACCAAAATATTTTTTAAAGCTTACTTCAACATATGGCCTGTGTTAACCACTTCCTGTGGGTATCAAAAATTTTGCCTGTCCACCAATCGAGTAACTGGCAACAGATGTACTTGTCTCATCTGAAAACCATTCCGTTACAACACCTTGATAAAAAACACCCACATAATGCCAACGAAAATATGGGCCAATAGCAATCATATTAGCAAATTGAAAATCAAGGGTAAGTTGAGGGCCAAAGAAGATAATACCTAAAACATCAACTTGAAGATTCATAAGTGACAAGTCATATTCCGTTGAAGGCATAGTAGAAAGATAATTTTTTACTAATTAATTTTGAATTATAATTCTGATTAGTAAAAATAACAGGTTCAGTTGCGTAATTTTACAAAACAAAAGGCAACATAAGTAGTAAACCAAATAATCTTTTCATAATGGGTAAGGGTTAGTTAATAAAAAAAATAATATATAAAGTCAATTATTACACTCCTGAAAGTCAACACCTTAAACTCATCCTGATTTTTTGGTTTTATTGAGCGCAAAATTGAACCATTTAATAAAATTCTTGTTATAACACAAAAACAAACAAATAAGGAGTTAAATATGCCAGTTTTAGAATTATTAATATTATCCGTTATTCTCGTTCTAATTGCTTTTTTAGCATTATCCGTACGGTTATTATTTACCAAAAAAGGTGAATTTCGCGGAGGTTCATGCAGAAACCACCCGGATAGTTTAAAAGACCAGGGAATAAGCTGTGGATGTGGTGGCGGAGTTTGTGAGACACAAAAATAGCAAAATGCATTTTTTTTTAGCAGTGTTTAATAGTACTGCTTTTTTATTTTACTCTAAATTTTTATCTTTAAAAAAATTAAAATATTAATCTTTAAAAAAATTTTTATGAAAAATTTATTGTTTGCTATCATTACTTTATTTATTTATGGCTCAGGTTTTTCAAAAGACTTAAAAGATGTTGTTAATGCTAATGAAATCCACTGGTTTGGGGTAGATTTCACCAATGCCAAAATGATTGGATCAACTGGTTTTACTCATCCTGACATTATTTGCAATCGTTATATAAAAGAGAAATGGAATACCTATGTTTTTAATGAAAGAGATAAATATGATATTGGGAAATTTCTTGAAGGAAAAGAAGTTATCCCTCATTTAGATTTTATTTTAGAAAGAAATTCTGTTGTTACTACAGATAATTTAATTATTGATAAAGATTATCAAATTGAATACTCGGATATTAAAAAAACAATACAGGAATATAATACACAAGAACAAGGTATAGGTCTTGTATTTATTGTTGAGTCGTTTAATAAATTAGAAGAAAAAGCAAATATTTGGGTTACTTTCTTTGACACACGTACAAACGAATTACTTTACACTCAGGAGTATAAAGTAAAACCCGGCGGGTTTGGAGTATTAAACTATTGGTTACGTGGTGTTTACAACACATGTAAAGAATTAAGGAAAGATTATCGTAAATGGAACAGAGAATTTAGTTAAAAGTTTAATCCTGTCAGGATATTTAACCCCGACAGGATTTCTTTATAATTTATATTTAAATAATTCAGCCAACGCCAGATAATATTCTTTTTCAATCATCAAATAATCATCGTAAACCTGATAAAAATAGCTGATCTCCATAAAGTATTCAATCATAGAAATATCTCCCAGCTCTTCAGCTTTTTTCAGCAG
>JAXHVS010000009.1:0-23678 GCA_034189025.1 Bacteroidota bacterium | reverse complement strand
AAGCTTGCCCTAAAGGACATTTTAAGTGTGCTTATACCATCAAAACTGAACAACTAACATTTTAATGCATTATGGAAAAAATATCAGCAACAATTATAACCTATAACGAAGAAAAAAATATCGAACGTTGTTTAAAATCATTACAAGGAGTTGCTGATGAGATTATAGTTGTTGATTCGTTTTCAAAGGATAAAACTAAAGAGATTTGTTTAAAATATAATGTTCAATTTTTTGCGCGCAATTTTAAAAATTACTCCGATCAGAAAAATTTTGCAATAAAGCAAACGAAGTATAACTTAATGCTATCTATTGATGCCGATGAAGAACTTTCCGACGAGCTAAAAAAAAGCATTATCCATATAAAAAGCAACAGAAAATCTGATGGTTACTCTTTTAATCGACTAACAAATTACTGTGGAAAATGGATAAAACATTCAGGCTGGTATCCTAATCACCAATTACGTTTATGGAATAAAGAAAAAGGACAATGGGTTGGCATAATTCATGAAACTTTATCTGTTCCCAAAAATTCAACAACCCATATTAAAGGAGACCTGTTACACTTTTCATACGAAAATTTCTCACAACATCTTTTAAAAATTAATAAGTTTACAGATTTCCAGGCTAAAGAAATGTTTGATAACCAAAAGTCTGTAACCTTTTTTAAAATTATTTGCAAACCTTTTTTCCGGTTTATACGACATTATTTTATACAACTTGGTTTTTTAGACGGGCTTGAAGGATTTATCATTAGCATTCATTCTGCTTATGGTCAGTTTTTAAAATATATTAAACTCAGACACTTATATAAAAATGCCGAATAAATCAATTTGTTTCATAAACAGCTCTAAAACATGGGGTGGTGGAGAAAAATGGCACTTCGACAATGCTTTGTTTTTGGCAGAAAAGGATTATTCTGTTCATGTTATTACTAATGTTAATAGTACTTTATATAATGAATTGAATAAAAAAACGAACATTAAAACCAATCAATTAAAAATAAGCAATTTTAGTTTTGTTAACCCTCTTCGAGTTATTCAAGTCATTAAATTACTCAAAAAAATTAATCCCGATACTGTAATTATAAATCTTCCTTCGGATTTAAAACTGTTGGCAACAGCTTTGTGTTTTTTTTACATTAAAAATATTATTTATAGAAGAGGAAGTGCAATTGCTGTAAAAAACTCAATACTTAACCGATACATTTTTAAAAATGTTATTACATGCATAATTGTTAACTCACTTGCCACAAAACAAACCCTGTTACAAAACAACAGTAACCTTATTGATGAAAACAAAATCAAATTAATTTACAACGGTATTGATCTTAAGCCCTATCTTGATAACAAAACAAAAACCAGAAAAAAAACATCTAAAGAATTAACAATAGGACATATAGGACGCTTCTCGGAAGAAAAAAATCAAACATTTTTAGTAGATGTTGCACACCAGCTAAAAAAGAAAAAGATTCCTTTTCATTTTTTATTAGGGGGTGATGGCCCTGATTTCCACAAAATAAAAACACTAATTAAAAAAAGAAATCTTACCGAAAATTTTACTTTACCCGGTTTTATTAAAAACACTTCAGAATTCATAAAATCCATCGATGTATTTGTTTTACCATCGTTTTGGGAAGGGTTTGGTTATGTAACAATTGAAGCCATGGCGAATGAAAAGCCTGTTATTGCATTTAATATTACCAGCAATCGAGAGGTAATTGAGAATAATGTTACAGGATTTTTAACTCCCAAAAATGATTTAAAAACATTTGTTGAAAAAATAAACTTTTTTTATAATTACCCTGAAAAAGCATACGAAATGGGAAAACAAGGAAAATTACGAGTAATAAAATATTTCAACATTCAGGATCGTTTTATTGAATTTGAAAACTTTATAAAACGATTATAAAACAAATGTTTAACTAAATTTTCTTCTCGTGAAAGACGCAATAAAAAAAGCTCTTGAAGTTTTAAAAAACGGAGGTATAATCCTTTATCCTACCGATACCATCTGGGGAATTGGTTGCGATGCAACAAACGAAAAGGCGGTAGAACGTATCTATCAAATTAAAAAACGGAGCGACCAAAAAAGTATGCTTGTATTATTGGATAATGCAGGTAAAATTCCCTCTTATATTAATAAGATGCCTGATATTGCCTGGGATTTAATCGAATTGGCAGACAAACCATTAACCATTATCTATCCACAAGCAAAAAACTTAGCTAAAAACCTTATTGCCAACGATGGCAGCATTGGTATACGAATAACCAACGAACCTTTTACGCAAAAGTTGATAGAACGATTTAGAAAACCAATTGTCTCTACCTCAGCCAATTTAAGTGGAGAAAAAGCTCCTGGTAATTTTTCCGCAATCAATCCTCAAATCTTCGATTTGGTTGATTATATAGTGCAATGGAGACAAAATGATTATACTCAAGCCTCTCCGTCGGGAATTATTAAACTTGGTGTCAGCGGAGAAATAGAAGTAATTAGAAAATAATAACTTTTAACTTCCAACTTTTTTTAATCCTCTTCACTAAAATCAATAATAGAATTCTCTTCTTTTCGTTTTAACTAATCCACATTAAAGGAAAAAAAGTTTGTATAAGATTACATCTCATATTTTATTATTTAATTATTTTTTCATCATCCATGAAATGCTTAAATTCTGAATATTGTTGAATAAAAGGAGCCTAAAAATTACATTTGCTGCAATATTTTTGTTTATTTTTGAATTATTGGACACTTTCTTTTAGATAGAATTTTAAAATATTACTATGATCTGGTTTCCAAAATCATATACTCCAAGATGGATTGTTTTTCTAATCGATTTATTTATATGCACAATATCAATCTCCCTGGCTTTTTTATTACGATTTAATTTCGATATTCCCCGGCCCTATGTTAATAGCCTGAATTTTATCATCCCATTTGTTTTGTTTGTTCGCTCTATTACATTTTTAATATTCAGAACCTATGCAGGCATAATAAGATATTCAGGCGCTAAAGATACCGAACGGATTTTTATAGTAGCGATAACCGGAAGTTTACTTTTTGCAATACTAAATATTTTAAATTATTATTTAATCAATGGAACGTTCATTATTCCTTTTTCAATCATCGCTATTGATTTTCTCATCACCATTTTTTTAATGGCATCATTTCGGCTTTCTACAAAAATTATTTATCAGGAATTATACAACCCCACAAAAGAAAAAACAGGCATTGTTATATATGGAGCCGATCAATTTGGTGTAATCACCAAAAGAACACTAGATCGTGATGCAGAAAGCAAACACAAAGTATTGGCTTTTTTGGATGTTAACCATGCCAATATTGGCAAAACACTCGAAGGTGTAACCATCTATCATCCACAGTATTTGGATAGCTTATCGGAAAAGAATGATATAGAAAAATTAATTATTGCCAAAGAAAATATAGATTCGGAAGAAAAACAGGCTATTATTGAACAATCACTTCAAAACAATATAAAAGTACTTACTTTACCCGAGGTTAATACATGGATTAATGGAGAACTAAGCTTTAACCAGATTAAAAAAATTAAAATTGAAGATTTACTAGAGCGTCCCCCCATTATTTTAGACGTTAATAAAATAAAAAAGAAACTTATAAATAAATGTATCCTGGTTACAGGTGCAGCAGGTTCAATTGGAAGTGAAATTGTAAGACAGCTTATAGCCTTTAACCCTAGTAAAATTATCCTTTTCGATCAGGCAGAGTCTCCTTTATATGATATGGAGCTTGATTTACAGGAAAAATTTAATTTCTATAATTTCGAAATTGTCATTGGCAATATTGCCGATGAATACCGGATTCAAAAGCTTTTCGAAGTTTACAAACCTTTAATTGTTTTTCATGCTGCGGCTTACAAGCACGTTCCTATGATGGAAAACAATCCGACCGAAGCATTAAGAACAAACATTATGGGCACTAAAATTTTAGCCGATATTGCTCATGCTTTCAAAGTTGAACAATTTGTAATGGTTTCAACAGATAAAGCAGTAAATCCTACAAATGTTATGGGTGCTTCGAAACGAATTGCCGAAATATATGTACAAGGTTTTAACCAGATATCAAACACTAATTTTATTACTACAAGGTTTGGTAATGTACTTGGCTCTAATGGTTCCGTAATTTTACGCTTTAAAAAACAAATTGATAAAGGAGGGCCTGTAACGGTAACTCATCCTGAAGTTACCCGTTACTTTATGACTATCCCCGAGGCTTGCCAATTAGTACTCGAAGCCGGAGCAATTAGTAGAGGTGGCGAAATTTTTCTTTTCGATATGGGAAAATCAGTTAAAATTATTGATCTGGCAAAAAAAATGATTAAACTCTCCGGATTAGAGATTGGAAAAGATATACAAATTAAATATACCGGATTAAGGCCGGGAGAAAAATTATATGAAGAACTTTTAAACGATAAAGAAAATACGATCCCTACTCACCATTCAAAAATTATGATTGCCAAAGTAAGAACATATGATTTTGACCAAGTAAAATGGGATATCCAGCAACTAATTTTACTGCAGAGAGAACATAACAACATGGAAATTGTTAGGAAAATGAAAGAAATTGTTCCCGAGTTTAAAAGTCGAAATTCTGTTTACGAAGAGTTAGATATGGAATCTCAAGAGTAAAATCATGACTAATAATTTTCAATTTTTTCATAGAATCCCCGTACAAATACGTTTTAATGATTTTGATATCTTAAAGCATGTAAACAACTCGGTTTACCAAAACTATTTTGATCTTGCCCGATCAAATTATATTGAGAAAGTTTTTAAGGAAAAAATGCAATGGCACACAAATGGCCTTATTTTAGCAAAGGTAACCCTTGAGTTTATTCACCCCATTTTGGTTGATGAGAAAATTGAAGTAGTAACAAAAATATACCATTTAGGGAATAAAAGCCTAAAAATGTTTCAACAAATCATAGATACAGAATCAAACGAAGTAAAAGCTGCCTGCGACTCTGTGATGGTTGCTTATAACGGGTCGGCAGAAAAACCACATCCGATACCCCAAAAATGGAGAGAAAAGATTATAGCATTCGAAAAAGATATGGATTTCAATAATTAAACTAATCTAAATCAATTATTCCATCGGCAATATGAAGTATAATATATTGCTCGTTATCATCTACTTCAATAATTAAATCATCGTTTGCAGGCAAAAGTAATTCGGTAGTTGGAGTTTTAACTTTCAACAATGGGTTTTCCGGAATATCGATAAATTCAACCACATGGCCAATCAATTGATTCATTTGGTTAATCACTTCATAACCGGCCACATCAACAAACTCCTCTGTTTGATAATCAATGGATTTAATTTGTTGATGGGATAAATAAAAATTGGCTCCGATAAATTCCTGTGTTTTTTTTTTGCTGTCAAGTTCCTCTAGTTTGACCAATGCAGTATTCATTGATTTTTCCTGAATAGCTACAATAAAAAAAGGAACCAATTTTCCATCTACCTCGATAAAAATTGATTCCAGTTTTTTTATTTTTTCAGGAAGATCATTTTTAAATTTTAGAATTATTTCTCCTTTTGTACCAAATGTTCGTAAAAGAGATCCTGCTAAAAAATGATTATCCTTAATCATGCATGAAAATATGCTTACCCTTTTTTGGTTTCGTCGTTATTTTCAGCTTTAGGAGCTTCTTCTTCTGATTTCTCAGCTTCATCTTGAGGTTTTTCAGGTTTTGTTTCCTCAATTTGTTGTTCTTCTGCTTTTTCTTCTTCAGCTTTAGGAGCTTCTTCTTCTGTCTTAGCTTCTTCAGTTTCCTCTGCACTAGCTTTTGCTTCCTCAGCAGCAGCTTCAGCATTTTTCTTTGCTAATTCTTCAGCTCTTGCTTCGCGAATCTTCGTTTCAGCTTCCAAACGTTTTTTGTCTTCGTCGGCAATACCTTTTTGAATTTGTTCGCGTTTTGCTTCAATTTTACTTTCTTTCTCCTTAAGCCAGCTTTGGAATTTCTCTTCGGCTTGCTCTTCAGTTAAAGCACCTTTTTTTACTCCTTCAAGTAAGTGTTTTTTCATTAAAACACCTTTGTACGATAAGATAGCTCTACAAGTATCAGTAGGTTGAGCGCCTTTTTGTAACCAATCTAATGCTCTATCAAAATCAAGTTCAATAGTAGCAGGATTTGTTATAGGACTATAAGTTCCTATGCTTTCAATATATCTACCATCCCGTGGCGCCCTGCTATCTGCGACAACAATGTGATAATAAGGTAATTTCTTTCTACCTCTCCTTGTTAATCGAATTTTTACAGGCATACTCTTTCTTTTTAATTTTAATTAAACCTACTTTTTTCAAAATGTCCGGCAAAGATACAATTTTATTTCAATTATAAAATATTTTTAATCGATTAATAATAAAAAGATTCCTTATAGAAATTCCAATAACCATCCCTCTCAAAACAAACAAATCGTTTCAAGAAAACCGTATAACTATCTCAACCAAACAAACAAAACTTTGTTAGTGATTATGAGTTAGGTAATAATTGTATTTTTTTAAATACTTATTAACATCACTAAGCAAAATCGAGGGTATTTTTATAACTTTAACTTTCGAATAACAACATAAAAATACAACACAAAAAACTATAAATCAATACTTTAAAATGATAACCTTTACTCATTTACATGTACATACGCAGTATTCAATTTTAGATGGTGCATCCGATGTAGCTCAACTAATAAAAAAAGCAAAAAAGGATGGAATGCCTGCGGTATGTATTACCGATCACGGCAATATGTTTGGAGTAAAACATTTTTTTAACGAAGCTAAAAAACAAGATATAAAGCCTATCATCGGTTGTGAAATTTATGTTGCTGAAGGTAGCCGAAAAGAAAAAAAAGGAAAAGAAGACCGTAGCGGATATCACCTTATTTTACTTGCTAAAAATTTAACCGGATATAAAAATTTAACCAAACTTGTTTCACTGGCCTGGACCGAAGGATTCTATTACACACCACGTATAGACTGGGAACTATTAAAAACATATAATGAAGGAATTATAGCCTCATCGGCATGTTTGGGAGGCGAAATTCCTCAGGCTATCATGAATAAAGGTGAAAAAGCCGGAGAAAAAATAGCGCTGCAATTTAAAGAAATTTTTGGTGATGATTTTTATCTCGAACTACAACGCCATCCATCTGGTGATCCTAAAAAAGATAAAGATGTTTATGAAAATCAAATAATCGTAAACCAGGCATTAATTAATATTGCACATAAACACCATATCAAAATAATTGCAACAAATGATACCCACTTTATAAATGCTGAAGATGCCGAAGCACACGACCGGTTAATATGCTTAAATACAGGTAAAGATCTTGACGATCCTACCCGAATGAGCTATACCAAACAGGAGTACTTCAAAACACAGGAAGAAATGAATAAACTTTTTGAAGATGTTCCTGAAGCATTAGAAAACACCAATGAGATTGTTGAAAAAATAAAAGATTTTGATCTGAATTGTGATCCCATAATGCCCGAATTTAAACTTCCCGAGGGATTTGATAATGAAGATGAATATTTGAGGCATATCACATACCAGGGAGCGAAAGAACGATACGATGAAATTACGGACGAAATTCGTGAAAGGATTGATTTTGAGCTTTCGGTAATAAAAAATATGGGTTTCCCCGGATACTTTCTCATTGTGCAGGATTTTTTAAATGCAGCTCGTGAAATGGATGTTTCGGTTGGCCCGGGACGCGGTTCAGCAGCTGGTTCGGTGGTAGCCTACTGTAATCGGATAACCGATATTGATCCTATACAATACAATTTGCTTTTTGAGCGATTTTTAAATCCCGACCGTATTTCCATGCCTGATATTGATATTGATTTTGATGAAGACGGCCGGGAGAAAGTACTGGATTGGGTGGTAGATAAATATGGATACAATAAAGTAGCTCACATCATCACTTTTGGAACTATGGCTGCAAAAATGGCTATACGCGATGTTGCCCGTGTCGAAAAACTTCCTTTAAGTGAAGCAGACCGATTAGCTAAACTTGTGCCCGAAAGGCCCGGGACATCATTAAAAAAAGCTTTCGAAGAGGTTCCTGAACTTAATAATGCAAAAAAATCAGACAATGAACTGATTGTAAAAACACTTAAGTTTGCCGAAACGCTTGAAGGATCAATACGACACACTGGGCTTCATGCTTGTGGTGTAATTATTGGCAGAAACGATTTAGTAGAGCATATTCCGGTTTGCACTTCAAAAGATTCTAAACTTTTAGTAACACAATACGATGGAAACCATGTAGAATCCGTTGGAATGCTAAAAATGGATTTCCTGGGACTTAAAACGCTTTCTATCATAAAAGATGCCGTTGAAAATGTTAAAGAATCACACAATGTAGATTTAGATATTTCAAGCGTTCCATTAGACGATGAAAAAACACTTGAATTATATAGCCGTGGAGAGACAACCGGATTATTCCAATTCGAGTCACCGGGGATGAAAAAACACCTAAAAGCCTTAAAACCAAACCGGTTCGACGACCTGATCGCAATGAATGCTTTATATCGTCCGGGGCCCATGGATTATATCCCTTCCTTTATTGCTCGTAAACACGGTAAAGAACCCATAAATTATGATCTTCCAGAGATGGAAGAATTCTTACGCGACACCTATGGAATTACTGTTTACCAGGAACAGGTGATGCTTCTTTCACAAAAGCTTGCAGGCTTTACCAAAGGACAAGCCGACTCGCTGCGAAAAGCCATGGGAAAGAAGAAAAAAAACCTGATGGAGCAGCTTAAAGAAAAATTTATTGCCGGTTGTAAGCAAAATGGGTTCGACATTAAAATTGTAAATAAAATTTGGAACGACTGGGAGTCTTTTGCTCAATACGCATTCAATAAGTCACACTCAACCTGCTATGCTTACGTATCTTACCAAACAGCATATCTTAAAGCTCATTTCCCTGCCGAATATATGGCCGCTGTTTTAAGTCGTAACTTTACCGATATAAAAAAAATAACCATCTTTATGGACGAAGCCAAACGGATGGGGATTTCAGTACTAGGGCCCGACATTAACGAAAGTAGGCTAAAATTTAATGTGAATAAAGAGGGAAACATTCGTTTTGGATTAGGAGCAATAAAAGGTGTTGGCGAAAATGCTGTAGTTAAAATCATTGAAGAAAGAAAAGAAAACGGCCCGTTCAAAAATATTTATGACTTTGTTGAACGGATAGCCCTTACCCAAATAAACAAAAAAACCATTGAAGCTCTTGCTACTGCCGGAGCTTTTGATAATCTTGATAAAATTAAACGGGGACAGTATTTTGCTACTACCGATAACAAAGAAAGTACATTTATTGAAAGCCTTATACGGTACGGAAACATATTCCAAAACGATAAAGATACACAACAACAATCACTATTTGGCGGAAAAGACACCATAGAAATTTCCAAACCATCAATCCCTACCGAAGAAGATTGGCCAAAACTTGAAAAACTAAAACGCGAAAAAGAAGTCATTGGTGTATATCTATCTGCACATCCATTAGATGACTTTAAAATGGAAATTGAGCAATTTTGTAATGCTACACTTGCTGATTTTGATGATTTAAACAATATAAAAGGAAGAGATTTAACCATCGCTGGTATTGTTACTGAAGTTAAGCATGCCATTGCAAAAAATGGAAATCATTATGGATTTTTAACATTACAAGATTATTCCGAATCGTATCGGTTTGCTCTTTTTGGCAAAGATTATGAAAATTTTAGAAAATATTGTTACGAAGATTATTCATTACTTATTAAAGGAAAAGTACAACCAAAACCATACCGGGATAACGAACTTGAATTTAAAATAAAACAAATAATGATGTTAAGCCAGGTACGCGACAATTTGGTTGAAAGCATTTCATTAACCATTCCGCTAAACAGTGTCTCTAATGGGCTAATTGAAGAAATAAAGGAGTTTGCATTAACAAAAAAAGGGAAAGCTACCTTAAAATTTAAAATTGTAGATACCGAAGAAAATATTGTTGTCAATATGTTCTCAAGATCAGAACGGATAGATATTACCAACGAGTTAATTAACTATCTTGATGAAAAAAGCGAGATACAATATTCGATAAATTAAACAATTTATCCGTAAATTTGTATTTATGCAACATAACTTTTTTTTAAGAAATAACAATTTAATAATAACATAAAAAATTAAAAATTATGACCGTAGAAGTTAATGATTCCAATTTCGAAGAAGTTGTAATAAAGTCAGACAAACCTGTAATTGTAGATTTTTGGGCCGAATGGTGTGGCCCCTGCCGTATGATTGGCCCCATTGTCGAAGAATTATCTGAAGACTATAAAGATCAAGTGATCTGTACGAAACTTGATGTAGATAGCAACCCGGGTGTAGCATCAAAATATGGAATAAGAAATATTCCGACTGTTTTATTTTTTAAAGATGGAGAAATTGTTGATAAACAAGTAGGTGCTGTACCAAAAAGTAATTTGGAAGGAAAATTAAAACCCTTATTATAAAATTTTTGGGGTTATCATTTTATAAAGGCATGATTTTTTCATGCCTTTTTTTTTTCGCTCATTATTATTATCTTAATCCTAAAATTAATCCCATCACATAAATGGCCGAAAAATATAACCTAAAGATAAAAGAGTGGGCAGTTGAAGACCGCCCCAGAGAAAAGCTTTTAAAAAAAGGGATTCAAAGTTTAAGTAATGCCGAAATCATAGCCTTATTAATTGGTTCTGGAACAAAAAACGAATCGGCAGTAGATCTTTCCAAGCGCATCCTTAAAAATGTAAAAAACAATTTAAACGAACTGGGAAAACTTAGTGTTAACGAACTTACTAAAAACAAAGGAATTGGAGAAGCAAAAGCCATTACCATTATTGCAGCACTAGAACTGGGAAAAAGACGAAAAATTTCCGATATTATTGAAAAGAAAAAAATTACCAAAAGCAACGATGTTTTTGAATTTTTCCAACCTTTACTGGGGGATTTGCCCCATGAAGAATTTTGGATTTTATTACTAAATCGGGCAAACCGTATTATTGAAAAAAAGAAAATAAGCCAGGGAGGTATTTCGGGAACTATAATTGATGTTAAGGTCATTCTTAAACATGCAATTGAAAATTTAGCCAGCTCAATTATTTTGTGCCACAATCATCCTTCGGGAAATAAAGCTCCTAGTAATGCCGATAATACTATTACCCGCAAATTAGTTGATGCAGGAAACCTTCTGGACATAAAAGTTCTGGACCACATTATTGTTGCCGATACCGATTATTATAGCTACGCCGATGAAGGGAATCTTTAAAAGTACTTAAATCATGCATTTCAATTTTAACATCAAAGAAAAAACATTTACCTTTAAGCTGGCAAAATATATGCTTAATTTGTTTATTTAAAAGAAACAAAATGATACATATTCTATCTCATCAAAAATCATTGATGAATCTATTTATTTCTGAATTACGCGACAAAGAAATTCAGAAAGACAGTATGCGTTTCAGAAGAAACATGGAGCGCATTGGAGAAATGTTTGCTTACGAAATAGGAAAAGAACTAGAATATAAAGAAAAAAAAATTACCACCCCGCTGGGGATTTCAAAAATGATAGTCCCTGTTTCTCCCATTGTAAATGCTACCATATTACGTGCCGGGCTTCCTTTTCATCAGGGGTTTTTAAATTATTTTGACAATGCAGAAAATGCTTTCATTTCTGCTCATCGCAAATATCATAAAGATGGCACCTTCTCCATTCAATTTGAACATTTATCAAGCCCCTCAATAGATAAAAAAATTCTGATTTTATCAGACCCAATGCTTGCTTCGGGAGCTTCGATGGAAATTGCTTATAAAGCACTTTTAGAGCGAGGAAAACCAAAACACACCCATATTGTTACCATTATTGGTAGTAATCAGGGCATTAACTATGTAAAAAAACATATTCCGATGGACAATGTTACCCTTTGGGCAGGAGATGTAGATGATGAACTAACCTCAAAATCATATATTGTCCCGGGGTTAGGAGATGCAGGAGATTTAGCTTTCGGGAGCAAAATATAATTATCGTTTTATAGCCTCTACTTTGGATATATCTGTACATTGTTCAAGCAAAACACCTACAGATTGATTAAACCCGGGATGAATCCAATCCGGTAATATTTCAGCTAGCGGAGCTAACGTAAAACGCCGTAGATGCAATTGTGGATGGGGCACCACTAAGTCTGGAGTATCAATAATTTCTTGTTCATAAAATAAAATATCAATATCAATAGTTCGCGAAGAATATTGATTCCCGACTCTAATCCGGCCTAATTTTTTCTCTATCTCCCAGATCTTTTTTAAAATAGCCAATGGGGCTAATTTTGTTTTAACAACTACAATTTGATTATAAAAATTTTGTTCTGCCTGAAATCCCCATGGAGCGCTTTCATAAATAGCAGATACTTGTAAGATTTTCCCAATGGCTTGCTCAATCATTTGACGAGCAGTATCCATATAATAGTCCCGATTGCCTTTATTCCCACCGCACAATAAAATTACCTTTTTCATTACCGAAATTTTTCATTGAAATGCAAATTGAGGAATAATTTTTCTTTTTTCAAATTGAATTTTCAAAAACAATTAAATATTTTTTGCATATTAGGGAGAAATCAATCATCAAATAGCATTAATTATTTGTAATCTCATTTTAAAACGCTATTTTTATTTCTTTAATTATTAAAAACATTTATCATTTATTTAAAACACTTTAACCATGAAAAGTTTCTTTAAATACGTTTTAGCAACAATAGTAGGAATCATCTTGTCGAGCATACTGATGTTTTTTATTTTTTTAGGAAGCATTGGTGCCATGATCTCATCTCAGGATCAACCGGTTAAAATTGATGAGCACACGGTGCTACATATGGAATTAACAAATCCTATTGCCGACCGAAGCAATAAAAACCCCATGGGAAATTTTGATTTTGAAAGTTTTCAGCCTGTTAACCAACTGGGGTTAAATGAAATTTTAGCCAATATTAAAAAAGCCAAAGAAGATGAAAACATTGATGGAATCTATCTTGATTTTACGCTGATTCCGGCAGGAATGGCAACCATTGAAGAAATACGAAGTGCTTTAATCGATTTCAAAGCATCAGGGAAATTTATATTAAGTTATGCAGATACTTATACACAAACTACTTTTTACCTGGCAAGTATTGCCGACAAAGTTTATTTAAATCCTGAAGGACTTATATCCTGGACAGGAATGCGATCTGAAATTATGTTTTTTAAAGAAGCGCTTGAAAAGATAGGCATTGAAGCACAAATTATTCGTCACGGTAAATTTAAAAGTGCAGTTGAGCCATTTATGTACAACCAAATGAGCCCGGAAAACAGAGAACAAATTATGACCTATATGGGTTCTATTTGGAATCATATGCTCACTCGTATTTCCGAATCAAGAAATATTCCAGTAGAACAGTTAAACAAACTAGCCGACAACCTCTCCCTACATAATGCCAATGCAGCCCTTGAACATAAGTTTGTAGATGGCCTGAAATATAAAGATGAGGTTTTAGCTGAGTTAAAAGAACTGACCGAGAAAAAAGAAAATGAAGAAATAAAAAGTGTAACCTTATCCAAATATACAAAGGTACCGAAAAAACGAAAATCGCTAGAGAAAGATAAAATTGCAGTAGTTTATGCCAGCGGAAGCGTTATTATGGGCGAAGGTGCGGAAGGCACTATTGGCTCCGACCGAATTTCGAGAGCTATACGTAAAGCCCGAAAAGATTCTACAATAAAAGCTATTGTTTTTAGAGTAAATTCAGGAGGCGGAAGTGCTTTAGCTTCTGAAGTTATCTGGCGCGAGGTAAAACTAGCTCAACAAGTTAAGCCGGTTATTGCTTCATTAGGTGATGTTGCTGCATCAGGCGGTTATTATATTGTCGCTCCGGCTGAAAAAATTATCGCAAATCCAAATACCATTACTGGTTCAATTGGTGTATTTGGAATGATTCCGAATGGTAAAAAATTATTGAACGACAAACTGGGAATCCATGTAGATGTGGCTAAAACCAACCAACATGCCGACATTTATTCGTTTAGCAGGCCATTGTCAGCCAAAGAAAAGGAGACCATACAGTTAAATATTGAGGGAGTATACGAAACATTTATTACCCATGTAGCCGAGGGACGTGGTATGGCCAAAGAAGAGGTTGATAAAATTGGACAAGGACGGGTTTGGAGTGGTGCCAACGCAATTGAAATAGGATTAATTGATGAATTTGGCGGATTAGAAAGAGCTATTGAAATTGCAGCACAAACAGCTAATTTGGAAAAATACCGTGTAGTTGATTATCCAAAATTAAAAGATCCATTCCAAAAGCTTTTAGAAGATTTGCAAGGTAATGTTAAAGTATCAATCCTTAAAAAAGAACTTGGAAACGAATTTAAATATTACCAACGTTTACAAGACATCAAAAATATGCAGGGTATACAAGCCAGAATACCTTATGATATTGAACTATATTAAAAATACCATTCAATAATAAAATAAAAAAGCGTCCATTTAAATTATAGGACGCTTTTTTTATGCTTTATATATTGGTCGTAAAATTATTTAATTGCAGCTCTAATTTTTTGTGCAATTGACTCAAACTCCTCGTGGCTTAATTTTAGCTTAGGCCTGGTAAAACTGGCATCGGCCTCAGAATTTAACGGAATAAGATGCACATGGGCATGCGGAACCTCAAGGCCTAAAACAACCACCCCCACCCTTTTACAATCCATAGTACGGTCGATAGCTTTGGCTATTTTTTTGGCAAAAAGTGTTAAGCCGCTAAGTGTATTATCATCCAAATCGAAATAATAATCGGTTTCCTGTTTAGGAATAACCAAAGTATGTCCTTTAGCTAAAGGATTAATATCCAAAAAAGCATAAAAATTATCATCCTCCGCAATTTTGTACGAAGGAATTTCTCCCTTAACGATTTTAGTAAATATTGAAGCCATAGCAAAAAAATTTATAGTGAAATTTCAATTACTTCAAATTCCATTTTCCCGTTGGGAACTTCTATTTCAGTAACATCTCCCACTTTTTTTCCTAATAATCCTTTGGCAATAGGAGTATTAACCGAAATTTTCCCTTCTTTTAAATTCGCTTCACTCTCCGATACAATGGTATATTCCATTACCGCATTATTTTTTTTATTTTTAATTTTTACTTTATTAAGTATCTGTACCGACGAAGTATTTAATTTCGACTGGTCCAGAACCCTGGAATTAGCAATGGTATCTTTTAGCTTGCTAATTTTCATCTCAAGCATACCTTGTGCTTCTTTGGCAGCATCATATTCGGCATTTTCCGACAAATCGCCTTTATCGCGGGCTTCCGCAATTTGCTGAGATATTTTTGGCCTCTCAACAGTTTCTAGCTGCTCTAACTCCTTCTTTAACTTCTCTAATCCTTTCTCTGTTACATACGATACTTTTGCCATCTCTACTAAATTTTATTACTTAATCTTTATTCGGTATATATAATAAATAAAGAAGAATTCCAAAAACCAATCTGGAACCCTTCTTATAGGGTACAAATTTAAACAAAATTTTTAATATTTACACAATAATTAAACCTGTTATTTATTTAATATTATGATAAACAGGCCGTTTAATACTCTTTCCGATGAAGGATTTCGGAATAAATAATTGCTTTTTCAAGGTCAAAGTCATCCATCACTGAATCCTCTTCATCAGTAGTTAAATCTTCATCTTCTATCGGTTTAGAAAAAATGTCGCTGGTTTCGGCATATTCAATGCTGTAAGGCATTTTTTCTTTTTTATCCAGTGATTCCTCAGTAATAGAATCCAAAATTTCATTGTTGAATTGATTGTTATTTTCCTGGTTTTCGGAACCATCTTGTGCCAGCTTTTTTTCACCAAAAAATGAAGGTTCAACATTTTCTGACCCCAAAGGCTCATCATCATCTTCGAATAATCGGTCAAAATCTGATATAAAGGATGTTGATTCACTTTTTGAATGGCCCTGTTCAGAAAAATCGGGGCGTCTTTGAGCCGGTTTCTTTTTTTTACCCATCAATGAAATGGCAAAAGCGGCTAAAGTAATAAGAATATAGATTAAACTGTCAAATATATCATCCATCACTTTTTCTTTTTAAATATTCGTTGAAATATATTCTTTTTCGATTTTCGTTTTTGTTTTTTAGAAAACAACCCTGCATCAGCTTTGGGCTTAGGTTTTAAGTTATGAAAAAAATCTTTAACCCGTTCAAAAAAAGGTTTTTTGTTAAAATTTTTATTCATCCATTGTTCAGAGGCTCTTTTATTTTGCTCCATCATTTCCCTGGTACTCTCTGCTTGCATATTATAATGCTCCTTTCGGGCTTTCTCTTGCGCCTTTCGGTACTCCTCTTTTCGTTTTTTGTCACTCTTCTCTTTTACCTGTTGCGATTTATCAATACTGGTTAAAGGTTTGGTTTGACATCCTGCAACCAGCAAAGCAATAAAAATTATAAAGAACGTTTGCTTTATAATGAAAAGCATTTGATTATTTTTGTACAATAACAAATCTAAAAATGAATAATCTATTCTCCATACCAAAGGTAAGATTTTTTTTAATACCAATCTTAATCCTTTTTCTTTTTATCCGTTGCGATGATGAGGAGATTCCTTTCCCTTATGTATATGTTGATGCCATACTATATATCGATACAGATTTGGGGAATATAACCGTTGGTCAATATACATTTGTTGATGGTTACGGTTTAGGAGGATTAATCATTTACCGAAAGAATTACTCTGAATACCTTGCTTACGACAGAGCTTGCACTTACGAAGTAAGTCGTAGCTGCAAACTTCAGGAAGAGGATATTTATGATGTTATTGGCATTTTAGAATGTCCTTGCTGTGGCTCAACATTTTGGGTGACTGGCGATAATGCCGGATTCTTTTTAGATGGGCCGGCAAATGTTCCCTTAAAACAATATAACTGTTATCTTTCGGGCACCAATACCTTAATTATTAAAAACTAATCACCCCATTGATTACTTAAAAGTTTATTCAATAAAAAATTCAATGGATTCTTCCGATTTATTGCCCAACTTATCAAAAGATTGAATATCCAAATGATAAAATTGATTTTCATTAAAATCTTTAATAAGGCTATTGTATGATTTGGATGGTGAGCCATTTACCGAATAGGTCATTTTATCAAATCCCACCAGCGTATCTGTTGATGATAAAAACAAAACCACATGTCCCGGATAAACATCATACTTTTTTTGATCAATTAATTTTGTTTTTTCGGAAATCATACTAAATCGGAAAAATATCTCAGGGCCGGTATTATCTTCAACACAAATAAAAGAACTAGTGCTTGAGTTATCCACATTATCATACCCAATATAATTTACGGTATGTGCTCCTTCCTTATTGATACGAAAAGGCTCGGTATATTCTTGTAAAGTTTCATTGTCGATACTATACTCAATCCGTTTATATCCAGAACCGTCATCTTTTGCCGAAAGTCTGATTTTTGTATTTCGGGTTATAAATGTTGTGTCTTTAGATTTAAAATAGGGCCCCTCAAAATGATGCCCCAAGATTGGCCCCGACAAATCAACATAAGCAATATTCGATTTATCGGTCATTATAGTATTTATTTTTTGATTGTTAACATTATCGATTACAAAAATTTGTATTTTTAGTTTTCCTGATTTATTTAAAAAGAAGGGTTGGGTATACACCTGAAATTCGCCGGCGTTAATTGAATACCGTATTTCTTTCACTCCCGCTTTATTATCCATGGCTGTGAGCTTAACCTTGCTTCTTCCGGAAGAATATTCCCGTCCATTGGCAATAAATGTATTCCCGATAAGCTCGTCAACCACCATGGGAGGAGTTTTATCCATATAAAAAGAATATTTTTTTAGTTCTTCTTTATTGCCTGCATGATCAACCGAATAATACGTTAACGAGTGTTCTCCTTCGCTAAGCCCGGAGATATTTACAGGTTGTTTATAAGTATATTCGGGGCCATCATTTATCGAAAAAATGGTTTGCTTAACTTTTGAATTTTCATCTTTTGCTTCCAATATAATTTTTGATCTTGGTGACAGGATATTATTATATTTATCGTTATTTACTGAAAGCTTTGTTTCCGGGGCCGTTAAATCAATTTTTATGTTAACCTTTTGGGGTTCTTCTACATTTCCTACATGATCAACCGAATAATAATTAATCTCATACAATATCTCTTTATCAAAAATGACAGGCTCATCAAAAGAGCGATAATTTTGCCCGTTAATAGAATAATAAGTTGTTTCAACTCCCGACATTGCATCAGAGGCTTTCAAGGTTAATTCCACCGGTTGATCGAAATAGAGGATGTCTTCATCTTTATAATATTTTTTGTTGCTCAGTAAAAATCGAGTAACCGGCGGCCGGCTATCGGAGTATATCTCAAAAATAACATCCTCCAGTGGATAAACAACCTGTTTTGTTGATGTATCTACTTTCGAGGGAGAACGAAAGGTGTTATATCCTTCGGTATCGAGATACATAGGATTGGCATATTTTTTTGAACCTTCGGCAGGGATTAATACGTGTGAAGGTGCATTTTCGTTTGGGGAAGAAGATACCCGAAAATACAAAGGCATATCCTTATTGACATACATTTTCCCTTCTTCAGACACATAAATTTTTTTAGGATGGGTTAATGTTTCTTGTGATTTTAAAGAAAAAGAAAAAACAAAGAGAAAAATTAATAACAAAAAAAATCTTAATCTATTCATATCGTTAAGCATTATATTTTATGTTGTTTATTATTTATACGGTAATCCTCAAAAAAGTTTTATAATAAATGGAATTATAATTTATAATCTTAATAACCAATAATAATATTTACCGAATAATGGTAACCGTACCCGATATCCGTGGAGCCCCATTTTTCAGGTTAATAATATAGTAATAACTATCCATGGGCAAATCATTGCCATTAAAGGTTCCATCCCAATATTGTGATTCGTCGTATCCTTTGGCATAGAATACCCGGTTACCCCAACGGTCATAAATTTCTATTTCAGCCGCCGGATAAAGCATACTCATTTCAATCACCCAGCGGTCATTAAATCCATCTCCATTAGGTGTAAATGCACTTGGAATCTTTAAACAATGATCACTTACACTATTTAACCTAAATGTCGTATCAATTTCACAAAGATTCTCATCCTGAATGATTACATGATAGATATCAGAACGGATGTCATACAGATTCTCTTCAGCACTTCCATTATCCCAGTAAATATTATAATAACCTAGACCACCACTAACATTCAATTCAATATATCCATTTTGTATATCGGGGCATGAAGGTTGCCTAATTACAGGATCAATAACGAGCTCTTCGGGTTCAGATATTTCGACCACGGTATCCAGTACACAACTATTTTTATCGGTAACCGTAATTTCATATACCCCTTTATCCAGCATATCTGCTACCGATGCATCATATCCATTCGACCAGGTATAAAAATATTCGGGAGTACCTCCAAACATAGAGATACCTATATATCCATCGGCAAAGCCATAGCAGGTAATATCCGTTTTATCAATGGTTGCCTCTAATGGATCGGGCTGGGTAATCTCAATATAAACATGTTGTAAACAATTATTTTCGTCAACAACCTCTGCTTCATAAATTCCCGGTTCCAGATGATCAATAATGCTATCATTTACATTTGTGTCGTGTGCCCACACGTAGGTATAAGGCGAAGTTCCACCCTGAGGGGTTAAAATAATTTTACCATCATCGTATCCAAAACAGCTAATATTATTTATGTTCTCATCAACGATTAGTTGGTCAGGCTGGGTTATCTCTACCGCATTAGTGGTTAAACAATTCTTGTAATCGGTAACCGTAACTTCGTAAAGCCCTTCGGCCAGCGCATAAATCGAATCGGCAGATTCTCCATTACTCCAGCTGTAATTATAACTGCCATTCCCACCCGTTGCCGTTACCACAGCGGTTCCGTCATCATATCCAAAACAGGTGATATCTGTTTTGGCGATTGTAGATTCCAGCACCTCGGGTTCTACAACCTGGGCTGTATCATATATCTCACAATCGAGAGCATCAATAACAGTTACAAAATAGGTGCCTGCCTCCAGGTTATCTAAATAAGTTACGGTATCCCCGGTTGACCAGACATAACTATAATTTCCATTTCCTCCCTGTGCAGATACAATTAACTCACCATTACTATCGCCATTACAGGTAATATCCGATGCCGTAATATCCGAAAGAAAAGTTGGAGGTTCGTTGATCTGTGCCGAGTCTGTGGCCTCGCAACCTTTCCAATCATTTACGGTAACGTAATAATTACCCCCGGAAAGCCCGCTTTGATCTTCCTGTCCATCAACCAATCCGCCCCCATCGGGTGTTGTCCAGGTGTAGATATAATCCTGATCATCATTACCGCCTTCAACAGTAAGGCTAATGGTACCATTGGCATCGCCGGCACACCACAAATCTGTTGGTAGTATTGAGGTGATGAGCAAACTATCGGGTTCGGTAATCTCAACACTCTTAATTACATGACATGATCCAACATCACCCACCGTAACCGAATAGGAACCCGGAGCTAAATTGGTAATTACATGAGTGGTGTCTCCGGTTGACCAAATAAAATCATAGGAACCATCTACAGTTAATGTCGCTCTACCATCATTCTCTCCATTACAGGTAACATGTTCAGGTGAAATATTAGCTGATATTTCTCCGGGTTGAATAATAACTAACGAAGTATCCTGGGAACAACCCTTATAATCTTGAACCGTAATAAAATATTCTCCAGCCCAGAGATTATCGGCAAAACTAGTTGTTTGTCCACTCGACCATTGATATGTAAATCCTCCATTTCCTCCAGAGGGATCTAAGCTGGCATACCCATCAGGGAATCCATAACAAGAAGCATCAATCACTGTATCGATATCCGGAATTAACCGATTCGGCTGGGCCACATAAACCGAATCAACCACCGTACAGGCCTGGTTATCGGTTACCGTAACGGCATAAGTTCCTTCACTTAGCCCAGAAGCAGTATCTGAAGTCTGACTCATCGGGTCGTTCCATTGGTAGGTAAAAATATTAACGCCATTTTGTGCCAAAACCGTAGCTTCACCATTGGACTCCAGGTAACACCGAACGCTATCCATGACAAAATCAATATCGGGCGTAGGATGAACCACTACCGAGTCGGTTACCACCAGTCCGTCAGCACATACAAGCGATAATGCCCTTGGAGTAATCTCGTACCTTACAACCAATGGTGTAGCAGGGGTAGAAGTATTATTGTGCAACGAATCGGTAATCACAAAACCATCCGTATGATCTGTTCCTGTACTATTTCCTGTCAACTCCGGATCTGCATCAGACGTATAATCGAAAGTAACCACACCGGAGGTTAACACGCTTGGCGTAGTAAGCACAATTTCGGTATAGGTGTCATTACAAATGGTATCGCGCACCACATCAACAATTACCCGCGGGGTTGGATTAATCCAGATATCTATAGCTATTGGAGTACCGCTACATTTTAAATTGTTGTTATTATCCAGTGTCCATGGTGTAATCTGATACGTAATCATTTTGGCGGTATCGGTATGATTATCCAGTGTTTCTGTAATGGCGGTGCTAATGGATACTCCTGAATTATTATTGCTATAACCGGTAATATCACCCGCAGGGTTTAAATCCTCAACGGTCCAGGTATAATATACACCCGAAGGATTGGTAACTGTATTGGAACTGGATATATCGATATTGGTTGTTCCAGTATCGCAAATCGTATCATTCACCGCGGAGATGTTCACCGTAGGTTCAACCCAAATATCGATATCTATTGGCGTACCTGCACATATATTATCTCCGTTGTTATCAATAGACCATGGTGTGATGGTATAGGTTACCATCTGCGCATCTGTAGATGTGTTATTAAGGGTCTGTACAATATTGGTTCCCATCATTTGACCGATGGCATCTGAATCAGATTCACCGGTAACATCCGGATTATCGGTTACCGTCCAGGTATAGCGTATTCCGTTGGTGGTGGTATTGGGACTGGTAACCAAAATATTGGTTTCATCGCCGTTACAGAGAGTGTCATCCACTGCTTCCAGATGTACGGCCGGTTCAACCCATATCACTACCGTATCGGCAGGGCCTTCGCATTGAGTAGAAAATTGTCCGTATGGAACAATGCGGTATTTAACCGAATCATAGGATAAAGATGGGTTAAACAACTGTTGTTCCAGTGCCGATCCGGGAGCTAACGTTGTGTCCGCAGCACCGGTAATAACACCATTGTATAACACTTGCACATCATAGTATGATACCGGTACCGTTGTGGTAAACTCAACGTAGGTAGTCTCCCCGTCACAAATGGTATCGTTTTGTGGTATTGCCGTTACTTCCGGACGAGGGTTAACGGTTAAGGTAGCTTGTGAGTTACTACGTTTAAAATTACCCAGACTATCGGTGATGATTACACGATATTTATAGCCATTCATTGAGGTATCGGCACTGATAATAAACAGGGTGTCGGTATCGGAATTGGCATAGGTATCATCATCGGTAATGGGTTGCCATCCGCCACCACTTGTTGGAAGCACTTCCCATGCATACGATAGCGGCGGGCGGCCGGTAGCTACTACCGAGAAGGCTGCACTTTCCCCGTCACAAACCGCCGTATCGGCGGGCTGGGCCTGTATTCGCGGACGTACATGGCCCCACCCGAAATGATTTCCGGTAGTCTCAATTCCCCCAGTCAGGTTGTCCCGTTGGATAACCGCCCCGTCCGCATCGCGGTGTTTACCATCCACAATCCAGCTGCCACCCACAGGCCGCTTAATTACGCGCGTAACATTCTGGTATGGGGTGCTAAAGCCATTTCCTTCCATGCTGATATCAAAATCGTCGATAGTAAAATCGTTGCGGGCAGTAAGGCTCCAGTATCCGGCACTATCCGCCCGGTACACTTCTACACTGTCGGCAGGATCCAAATAGCCCGCATCGGCTAAAGGCAATCCCAGGGTATCAGGAACTTCTGCAACAAACTCCGAAAGCACCGAGCCGGCATTGGGCACTGAATTTAAATCCAGGTGCAGGGGATTGTAATTTTCTTCAGAACCTACCGGGAACAGATAGTCCGCAACCCGGTCCACACCCCGTTCAAACTTACCGATTACACGACTATTCGTAGTAGATGTGTATTTTAATGAATCCGGATGAGGATTTTCCAGATACAATATACTGTCTCCAGTCTCGATATTACCTTGTTGTATGGCCAGACTGTTAAAAACATTTACATTGCTTAACAGGATGATGCGGTTTGTAGCCAGAGAAGCTCCCGAATTATTAATCACTAAGTTATAAAATTGATCTCCGCCGGAAAGTACTTTTTGCGCAGTATCACCAAAAAAGTGAACGGTACTGGTTCCGGCGGTAAAAGTTCCGGTATTTAGCCAGTTTCCTTTCAGGTTATATATACCATCACCCTCAGTACTACCCATATTTATGTAATGGCCATTTAAATTAATGATTCCCTGGTTAGTAATGGTTCCGGAAGTATTTTCCAGCGTATCGCCCTG
>JAXHVS010000089.1:0-46921 GCA_034189025.1 Bacteroidota bacterium | reverse complement strand
ATAAACATAGCCCATAATCAAATTATTGTTCTATCTTTGCGCCCTTAATTAATTAAATAAGTGTTTTCAGGTATCTGACCGGCTTTTGGCGAGTTAACCAGGAATCCGAAAGCACGGGAGAAAAAATAAATGACAAAATTTAATGATTTAGGATTCTCTAAAGATATCCTAAAAGGAATTAATGATTTGGGCTTTGTAGAAGCAATGCCTGTTCAGAAAGAAGTAATGCCTGTTTTACTCGAAACCAACCGCGATATTGTTGCTCTTGCACAAACCGGAACAGGAAAAACCGCAGCTTTCGGACTTCCGATCGTTCAGCAAATAAACATTTCAGAAAAACATCCACAAGCCTTAATTCTATCGCCTACACGCGAACTGTGTGTTCAGATTGCTAAAGATTTCATGGCTTACTCGAAATATATGGATGGTTTAAAAGTGCTACCTGTTTATGGAGGAGCGAATATCGATGCGCAAATCCGCGGATTAAAAATGGGAGCACATGTTATTGTAGCAACACCTGGCCGGATGTTAGATCTTATTAGACGTAAAAAAGCCGATATCACCAAAGTAAAAACCGTTGTTTTAGATGAATCGGATGAAATGTTGAATATGGGTTTTCGTGATGATTTAAATGATATACTTGAGTCGGTTCCAACAAACCGTCGTACATTACTTTTTTCAGCAACTATGCCCAAAGAGGTGGCAGCGATTGCAAAAAATTATATGACCAATCCTGAGGAAATTACCATTGGGAAAAGAAATGCAGGTGCCGAAAATGTAAAACATATTTATTATTTGGTACATGCAAGAGACAGATATCCGGCACTAAAACGAATTGCGGATATGAATCCGGATATTTATGCCATTATTTTTTGCCGTACGCGAATAGAAACCAAAGAAGTTGCCGAGTGGTTGATAAAAGACGGATATAATGCCGATGCTTTGCATGGCGACCTTTCTCAGGCACAACGCGACCATGTAATGAACCGGTTTCGGTTAAAAAATTTGCAAATGTTGGTAGCTACTGATGTGGCAGCTCGTGGGTTAGATGTTAATGACCTTACACATGTTATTAATTACAACCTGCCCGATGATATTGAAGCCTATACCCACCGTAGTGGTAGAACCGGACGAGCAGGTAAAACAGGAATTTCTGTTGCCATTGTCCATCTTAGGGAAAAATACAGGATCAGAGAAATTGAAAAAAAAATCAATAAAACATTCGAAAAATTACCCGTTCCAAAAGGGGATGAAATTTGTAAAAAACAATTGTTTCATCTGATTGACAAGATGGAACATGTAGATGTTAAAAACGAGCAAATTGATGAACTATTACCGGGAGTATACAAGAAATTGGAGTGGCTTGATAAAGAAGAGCTAATCAAAAGGTTTGTTTCGTTGGAATTTAACCGATTTTTAGCCTATTATAAAAATACTCCGGACTTGAATTTGCCTGATGAATCGAGAGATGAAAGTAAAAATAAAAGAAAGAATAAACGCAGCGGAGGAAGCAAAAACTTTCAGCGTCTTTTTATAAATGTAGGAAAAAATCATAAACTTAATCCTCAACGATTAATGGGATTGGTTAACGAATCTACCAGAGAAAGAAATATTCCGGTAGGAAAAATTGATATCTTAAAATCGTTTTCATTTTTTGAGATTGACGAGTCATATACCGGAAAAGTACTTAATGGTTTAAATTCTTCTGTTTTTGAAGGTATTCAGGTAAGTTCAGAAATTGCCAAAGAGAAGCCTGCCGGAGTAGGAAGAGAAATGAGACGTGATGAAAAAAATGTTTCAAAAAACAAAAAATACGGAAAGAATACGAACGGCAAAAGAAGATCAAGAAAAAGATAGAATAGTTAGATAAAATTTATAAGCTTGTTTTATTCGTTAAATATTATCCGAAATGAGCAAAATAAAAAATATTGCACTAGTAGCACACGATAACCGGAAGCATGATTTAATAGATTGGGTTGAGCTAAATCATAAAAAGCTGTTAAAACATCAACTTACTTGTACCGGTACAACGGGGAAACTCGTTGAAGAGGCTTTGTTAAAGCATAACAAAGAAATACAATCAATTAACATTAGAAAGTTAAAATCAGGGCCACTGGGTGGAGACCAACAGTTAGGCGCTTTAATCAGCGAAGAGAAAATTGACTTGCTTATCTTTTTATGGGACCCAATGCAGCCACAACCTCATGATGTGGATGTAAAAGCCTTGCTACGAATTGCTGTTTTATATAATGTGCCAACAGCCAATAACCGGTCAACAGCCGATTTTTTGATATCATCACCACTTTTTGATGGTGATTACAATCCGGTTCTTAAGGATTATTCATCTTATATTTATCGAAAAGTTTGATAGGAGATATTTTGGGTATTGATAATATTCGTTTATTCTGTATCCCTTTTTTTATAACTGGTTAATCCTTCTACTACGATCACAATTTCGCCTTTAACAGCCGACTGGCTGTAATAATCGATGAGCTCTTTTAAAGTTCCACGGATATTTTCTTCGTGGATTTTGGTTAATTCTCTCGATACGCTTGCTTTTCGGTCTTTACCCATAAATTCTGCAAACTGAGTTAGTGTTTTTACCAACCGGTAGGGCGATTCGTAAAAAACCATCGTTTTGGGTTCCTCAGCTAGCTCTTTCATTCTTTTCTGACGTCCCTTTTTTGGGGGTAAAAAACCTTCAAACGAAAAACGGTCGTTGGGTAAAATGGAATTGATTAAAGCCGGAATAAATGCTGTAGTACCGGGAAGTGTTTCTACATCAAGGCCTTCCTTTATACATTCACGAGCAATTAAAAAACCGGGATCAGAAATTCCGGGTGTTCCTGCATCGGAAACCAACGCAAATGTTTGTCCTGATTTTATGCGTTGAATAATTTCGGGCAAGGCTTTATGTTCATTAAATTTATGATGCGAAAGCACAGGCTTATCAATCTGATAATGTTTTAACAGAATGCTCGTTTTACGCGTATCCTCGGCTAAAACGATATCAACCTCTTTCAATATCCGTAAAGCTCTTAACGTAATATCTTCAAGGTTTCCGATGGGTGTAGGTACTAAATACAGTTTACTCATTGTTTAATTTGCTGCAAATTTACGTTTCACTAATTCTTTTAATCGCTCAAAATTCGGGTCTTCTGCCTCCCAGTCGAAATTCTCATTTAAAAATTTTAATGCATTTTCGTAAGTGTCAAAATTATTCAATATCTGAATTGTCTCCAGGTATTGTTCTTTATCACCTTTAAATAATTCGCGAATAAAAATAAATTTGTCATTTAAGCTTATGGCCGAAGCAATATCTTGTATTGGTTTTGACTGCATTTTTGTCGAAACATCTTTTTTCGGTTTTTTTTGAGCCATATTGTCGTGGATGAATTTTTTCGATTGAAATTTATCGGCCACAATAGGAGAACCTTCCTGTTGTTTTTCTTTTTTCTTGAGAGAATTAGATGATTCTTCTTCTATAGACGATTTTTCTTCTTTGAATTTTTCTATTGATTTTGATGGTTCTTCAATAACAAATTCACGTTTTTCTTCTTTAGTTTTTTCTGTTGGTTCTGGCTTTTCTTTTTCAATAGTGGAGATGGGCTCGTTTTTTTCTTCAGGTAAAGATTTTTTTTCTGTTTTTTTATTTTGATATTCAAATTTATATGCAGTCTGTGGGTGAATCGTTAATAATAAATCATAAAGATTTCTTACTTTTGAAAGAGCAAGATCAATATCAAGCGGATGGATTTGTTCTTCATGTTCGAGCCTGTTTGCTATAGCATATAAATCTTGAATATCTTTTAAGAGATTATTTATTTTTTCTTTTTTGTTCATAATGTAAGCATTAAACTATTTTGCAAAATTAACGATAAAAGTTTAGAATTGTTATACGATGTTTTTCGAAGGTACAAATAAAAAAGCCAAAAACAGGGGATGGGTCGAAGTAATTTGCGGATCAATGTTTTCGGGTAAAACCGAAGAGTTAATCCGCCGGCTAAGGCGGGCAGAATATGCCAAATTAAAAGTGGAAATTTTTAAACCCATGATTGATATCCGCTACTCCGAAGAAGATGTTGTTTCACACGATGAAAATACCATTCGTTCTACTCCGGTTGAATCTTCTGGGAATATACTATTACTTTCGGGTAATGTAGATGTGATTGGAATTGACGAAGCCCAGTTTTTTGACGATAATCTGGTGGATGTTTGTAATCAGCTGGCAAATAATGGTTCGCGGGTAATTGTTGCCGGGTTGGATATGGATTTCCGTGGCAAACCTTTTGGGCCCATTCCGGCTTTAATGGCACAAGCCGAGTATGTTACCAAAGTACATGCCATTTGTATGAAATGTGGAAACCTGGCGCAATATTCGCATCGTATCACAAAAAGTGATAAATTAGTGTTGTTGGGCGAAAAAGATGAGTACGAACCATTATGCCGGGTCTGTTTTAATAAAGTGATGAACGAGTCAAAATAAATGGATGATGTATACTACATTAGAAATAGCCAAATTAATTGATGCTCAGTCCTTTATAAAAAAAGATGGTAAGATTCAATATTTATTGATTGACAGCCGGAATCTTGTTTCCACCGTAAATGCCCTTTTTTTTGCCATTCGTGGTGAAAGACACGATGGACATGATTTTATAAAAGAGCTCTATCATAAAGGAGTTAAAAATTTTGTGGTTGAAAAAATTCCTGAGTATAAAAACGACTTAGAAAATGCCAGTTTTTTACTAGTAGATAATACCCTAAAAGCCTTACAAAAAGTGGCAGCAGCACATCGTACCAAGTTTAATTATCCGGTAGTGGGAATCACCGGAAGCAATGGAAAAACTATTGTTAAAGAGTGGCTGTTTCATTTGATACAGGGCAAAAAGAATGTGGTTAGAAATCCTAAAAGCTACAATTCGCAGGTAGGTGTCCCGCTTTCGGTTTGGCTGATGAGTGAAATTAACAATTTTGCCATTTTCGAAGCCGGAATTTCTATGCCTGGTGAGATGCAACTTCTCGAAAAAATAATTCATCCTGATATTGGACTGATAACCAATGTAGGAGAGGCACATCAGGAAAATTTTAAAGATTATAAAGAGAAATGCGTAGAGAAACTGAAACTTTTTGATCATAGCAAACAAATAATATATTGTAAAGATCACTCCCTGATTCATCAGGAAATAGAAGCCCGTTTCCCTGATAAAAATGTTTTTACCTGGTCGGAAAATTCGGATGCAAACCTGAAAATTTTAAATAAGAGCCGGAAAGATCATTCTACATTTATTGATTTTCAATTTAACAATAAGGAAAACCACATTATCATTCCGTTTACCGATAGTGCTTCTATTGAGGATGCTATTCATGTGCTGGCAGTTCTTTTAGCAACAGGGATTATTCCTGAAGATTTTCAGCAAAAATTTGAAACATTGCCTTCAGTAGCCATGCGGCTGGAATTAAAAAAGGGCATCAATAATTGCACACTTATTAATGACAGCTATAATTCAGACTTAAACTCGCTGAGTATCGCATTAAATTATCTTGAGCAACAAAATCAGCACTCGCAAAAAACATTAATCATATCAGATATATTACAAAGTGGTAAAGAGGAGAAAGAGTTATATCAGGAAGTTTCTAAATTATTGAAAAAATACTATGTAAACAGGCTTATTGGTATTGGAGAGGCTCTATCAAATCAGGGGGATTTATTTACACTCGAGAAAAGGTTTTTTAAAACTACTTCGGATTTTTTACATCATCTTACCAAAAATGATTTTGCTGATGAAGCCATCCTGTTGAAGGGAGCAAGAGATTTTCATTTTGAAAAAATTTCTTCGGTACTCGAAGAGAAATCGCACCGTACCGTTTTAGAAATTAATTTGAATGCCATGGTGCATAATTTAAACTATTTCCGCTCGAAACTTGATCACGGAACCAAAATAATGGCTATGGTTAAAGCACTGTCTTATGGCAGCGGCACTTTCGAAATAGCCAATATTTTGCAATATCAGCGTGTGGACTATTTGGGTGTGGCTTTTACCGACGAAGGCGTTGCCTTACGTGAAGCAGGTATAAAAATGCCAATTATTGTGATGAATCCCGAGCAAAATAGTTTTGATTTAATGATTGAGTATCAGCTTGAACCTGAGATTTATAATTTTTTAGTGCTTAATAAATTCTACGAAGCTTTAAAAAATGCTGGGAAGTATAATTACCCTGTTCATTTAAAATTAGATACAGGTATGCACCGGCTGGGTTTTATGAAACACGAAATAAATCAGCTCATAGATGAAATTAAAGAGAAAAAGTTTATCAAAATAAGGTCTGTTTTTTCTCATTTGGCTGCTAGCGATGAAGATGTCCACGATTATTTTACCAGAAAGCAGATAGATTTATTTGATAATATTAGTAATAAAATTATTCAGGCATTAGATTACCCGATACTAAGGCATATTTCTAATTCTGCAGGAATTGAACGATTTCCAGAAGCTCAGTTCGATATGGTGCGATTAGGAATCGGGTTATACGGAATTTCAGCAACAAACCAGGAAAAGCTGGCAACCGTAAGCACTTTAAAAAGTACAGTAATACAAACCAAACAGGTTGTTAAAGACGAAACCATAGGATACAGCCGTAAAGCAAGAGCTCAAAATGATATGACAATTGCAATTGTTCCTGTAGGCTATGCTGATGGTTTAAACAGAAGACTTGGAAACGGACGCGGGAAATTATTTATCAATGGTTTTTTTGTTCCTATTGTGGGAAATATATGCATGGATATGTGTATGGTTGATATCACGGGTTGTAACATTTATGAAGGTGATGAAGTAATTGTTTTCGGCAAAGAACAATCGGTTGTTGATTTGGCCAATATGCTGGAAACCATTCCTTATGAGATTTTTACCAGTGTTTCAACCAGGGTAAAGAGGGTATATTTTCAAGAGTAATAAAAAGAATATAATGCAATGAGGAATTTGCCCGAAGAAACCCTTCATTGAAAAATATATTTTATCATTTTTTCCACATTTTACTGTTTATCGTGTTATTTAGAATGACATGTGTTGATATCTTTATATTGTGTTGGTAAACAATGCTTTATAAAAATAGTTGTAGGGCTGTTGATTTACTTGAAACCTGTAAAAAAGCCATTTTACGGTTTTTAGGTTTTGAATCTCCCTAAAAAATGTGTTATTTTGGCGTCTTAAAAACTCTTAGGAGTTACAAATGGACTATAAATACCTTAAAATATTTGCTTTTTTATCGATATTTTTTGTGGTGGGTGTAATAACAGCTAGCATAAGGCTTAATTTATTTGGTGCTATAGTAAATAAGGAGGAGGTTGTTAATCAATCGGCCCGTGATAAGATTAATAAAATTTTTTACGATGAAAAAGCAGCAATCCTCGATTCGGTAATACAACAAAAAGTTGATCGATTTAATTTTAATGGAAGCATATTAGTAGGATATAAAGGAAATTGTATCTATAATCACTCCTTCGGATATGCCGATATAAGAAAGAGAGAACCTTTACCTTCAGATGCCATTTTTCAGCTGGCGTCAGTTAGCAAACAATTTACAGCCATGGCTGTGATGATTCTTAAAGACAGAAATCAATTAAATTATGACGATTCGGTAACCAAATATATCCCCAATTTTCCTTATCCTGATATTACCATTCGAATGTTACTTAATCATACTTCCGGTTTGCCAAACTATATGTGGTTAGTAGAACATCACTGGAAGGGAGAAAACTCACCCGATAATGCAGATATTATGCAAATGATAGCTGAACATAAGTTATCATTATATTTTACTCCCGGCCGTAGATTTAACTATTCAAATACAGGATATGTTGTGCTGGCATCCATTGTCGAAAATGTTTCAGGGCAGCAGTTTGCTGATTTTTTAGGCCAAAATATTTTCCAGCCACTTAAAATGAAAAATTCATTTGTTTACAGCAGCTCAAACGAAACCCGCAAAGAAAACTCCTTAACAGGGTTTTATTATCGCAACCGCAGATATCGAATGATTCCAGAGACTGTGAACGATGGAGCTGTAGGAGATAAAGGTGTTTATTCAACTGCAGAAGATTTATACAAGTGGGACCAGGCTTTATATAAAAATATATTGGTTTCTGAAGAAACCATGAATGAGGCGCTAACACCTTTTAAATTGTATGGGAAATATACCATGCCTTACGGATTTGGATTCCGTATTCGTGAACGAAATGATAAAAAAGTAGTATATCACCATGGCCGTTGGAATGGTTTTAGAACCAGTTTTTTTCGATTTGTTGAAGACAAAAATACGATTATCGTATTAAATCATACTTCATCTTCTTTAAATAATTCAATTATACGTGATATTCAACAAGTACTTGATGATTCGATAAATGTCGATTATACACATGAAATGGTTACTACCGTTATGGATGAGGGGATTGAAAAAGCCTTTAAAAAATATTTCGATTTAAAACAAAAGAATGATTTTACCCTCGATACAGTAAAAATAACCATTGCCAGCCAGATACTTACAGATTTGCATCACTATGAAAATGCCGAAAAATTACATCTGTTTAAAAAGATGTACACTACCGGGCAATTAGATAATACTCATATTGTTGATAATCGTTTTAGAGTTAGAGAAGGACTATCTAATGGATGGGTTAACGAAGATGCGGAGAATAATATTACCCTAGTTCGCTAACTTTTTCTAAAGTATTAAGATCTGTTATTTTTATTTTTCTTCCATCTAAAGCAATAATTTTTTCACTGGCAAAAGTTGAAAGTGTACGTATTGCATTAGATGTAGTCATATTAGAAAGATTGGCAATATCTTCGCGCGAAAGATAAACTTTTATGGTTTCTCCGTCTTCTTCAAATCCATAGGTGTCTTTTAAAAATAGTAACGATTCTGCTAATCTTCCTCGGATATGTTTTTGTGTTAAAGTTACCGTTCGGTTGTTCGAAAATCCTAATTCGGAGGCTAACGAACGGATAATGTTGAAAGACAAGTCGGAGTTGGAACGTAAAACTTTATAGAGTGTTTCTTTTTCAATAGTACAAATTACACTGTCCTCAATAGCTTCTGCCGATGCCAGATAATTCTGTTCGGCAAATAATGCTCTGTATCCAATAAATCCAACTGGTTTTGCCATCCGGACAATTTGTTCGCGCCCACCCACACCTTCTTTAAAGATTTTAACTTTTCCCTTGGATAAACAGATTAGGCCATTAGGTTTATCGCCCTCTTTGTATATAATATCTCCTTTTTTATAGTAGGTACAAGTACTATTCTTTTTAAGCTGATCTTTCTCTTCCTTATTCAGTACACTAAAAACTGACATCCGATTGTCAATAATATTGTGGCACTCGGCATTCGTTAATTTGTTCATTACTTACCGTATATGTTAATAAACATACAAATGTATATATTTAGTCTAAAACTATAAAATTTTTTCAACAAAATCGGTCGTTTTTGAATAACATGATAATTATGATTAAATTAAAAAGGACAAACAGGGATTAAATAATGAATAATTTATTCATTATTATAGTTGGCAACCAGAGGCATTCTGCGTCCTGCACCAAAAGCCTTTGATGATATTCGTAAAATTGGAGGTGCCTGATAACGCTTATACTCATTACTGTTAACCATTTTTATGATTTTTTTGACCATATTTTTCTCAAAATCGTTTTCTAAAATATCTTCTATTGGTTTTTGTAGCTCAATATATTCGAATAAAATTTTATCCAATACATCGTAGTCGGGTAGGGAGTCACTATCTTTCTGATCGGGCCTTAGTTCAGCTGAAGGTGGTTTAACTATGGTGTTTTGTGGAATAATTTCTTTATCGCGGTTAATAAACCGGGCAAGTTTGTATACATCTGTTTTATAAACATCTCCCAGTACCGATAAGCCTCCATTCATATCTCCATAAAGAGTACCATAACCTACGGCAGCTTCGCTTTTATTGGATGTGTTTAAAAGTATATTGCCAAATTTATTCGAAAGAGCCATTAAAATGGTTCCACGAACCCTTGCTTGAATGTTTTCTTCGGTAACATCTGCCTTTAGTCCTTTAAATATTGATTCTAAAGCTTCATCAAAAACATCAACAATGTGCTGTATATTAATAATGTCATATCTAACATCCAGGTTTTCTGCTAATTGGATGGCATCAATAATAGAGTGCTCGGATGATAATTTTGATGGAAGCAGAAGTACACGGACATTTTTTGCACCTAGTGCACGAACAGCAATAACCAGCGAAACAGCTGAGTCGATACCCCCTGAAAGCCCTAATATTGCTGTTTTGAAGTTTAATTTATTGAAGTAATCTCTTATACCTAATACTAATGCATCATAGATTTTTGCTATAACATTCGGCTCTTCATTTGTTGAATGTTTATTTTTACATTGTTCAATTTTTTCCAATTCATATATCCTAAAATCTTCTTCAAACAGTTTAAGTTCATCAGCAAGCGTTCCGTCAGGATTGACAACCAGAGACCCCCCATCGAAAATTAGTTCTGTTTGTGCTCCTACCTGATTCACATTAAAAACAGGGAGTTTATATTTTTTTGCATTACGGATAAAAATATTTTTTTTACCCCAGATTTTAGTATACGAAAATGGAGATGCTGCGATGTTTACAATAAAATCAGGCTTATATTCTATTAATTTTTCCATAGGGGTTACCTGGTAAAGCTTGCTTTTTCCAAAAGGATTGTTTGTTGGCTGGTCATCCCATAAATCTTCACAAATAGTTAATGCAATTTTTTTGCCTTTATATTCAACTACATTAAATTTATCGTTAGGCTCAAAATATCGGTACTCATCAAAAATATCGTAGGTGGGAAGCAATGTTTTGTTTTGTATAAATTGAATCTCTCCATCGGCAATAAATAGCGCCGAATTGAATAGGCGTTTACCTCGTTGATGATAATTGATAGTAGGTGCGCCAATAACTACAGCAATATTTTTACAGTATTCTGAGATTTCGGATACTGCCTCATCACATTTTTCAATAAACGATTGGTGTTCCAGTAAATCTTGTGGCGGATATCCACAAACAGCCATTTCCGAAAAGATAATTAAATCTATTTGTTTATTCTTTGCATCTTCAATTTTTTCAATAATGGATGAAATATTTTTTTTAAAATTTCCAATGTGAAAATTTAATTGGGCTAATGCAATCTTCATGGTCTTTTATTTTCAAATTTTTTATATTAAAATAATACGCCTAATCTGAGGGCAAAGTTGCTTAAGGTAACTTTATTATTACTATCGGGTGTGATATCAATAAATCCGTTGGTGTAGGTTATCCCAACAACTATAGCCGTGCTTCCGGCAATAGAATATTCAACCCCTGCACCAATAAAATAACCTAGTGTAAAAAGTATTACCTCATCGCTGATATTTTCATTATGCAATTCATAATTATCAACCTCCCCTGTGGCTTTAATATTAATTCCTCCATTTATTCCTAAATGTGTATAAAAAGTGGTATACCCAATTTGATTGGTTTTAAATTTTAATCCCAATGGAATGTTGATGTATTGTAATTTATAATTTAAAACACTTCCTGTTGGGATAATAGAATCTTCAGCGCTTTTGGTATCAATCTTTTTTTCAAAGTCGTATTTTAGTTTACCTCCGGTGTTATCAATCGAAATCCCGGTCATAAAAGCATAATTTTTGGCAAAAAAATTATCTACATTTAAACCAATATTTACACCAAGCTTTGAACCTTCACTACTAACATCTTTTAAATCGGGCGTCATCCACGAAAGTTTGGGATCGGCAAATACAGTAAATCTCAAACCCTGGGCAAAAATTTCTGAAGAGCTTACAACAAATATGATTAAAATTAAATACTTTTTCATATTTTTAAATTTTATTTATCGTTTATACAAAAATATATAAAATCGTATCATTTTAGGTTATTTTTTATGTACAGTATTCAAAAATCAATCCGTTTTAGCAAATTATGTAATAAAAAAAGATTTTTTATGATGATAAAAAGAGGTTTATTTCTTGTTGTAATTTTACTATTAATATTTACAGGATGCTCTGAGAAAAATAAATTTGATGTGGATATTGATGATATTGAACTGGAAATAGAAGTTAAACGCCTCGATAAAGAGTTGTTTGAACTGGAACCGAGTAAATTAGAGGAGCATATACCTGATTTAATTAAAAAATATGAAGAATTTTTAGAGCTTTACAGCCGAAATGTTGTTAATATTGGCAGCCCGTATAGTAAAGCTTATCCCGATTACTTAGCCGGATTTATTACCGATTATACTATGTTTCAGGTGCATGAAAAAGTGATGGAAAAGTTTCCCACGGTTGATTTTATTGAAGAAGCATTAACCCAGGCTTTCAAATATTATAAATACTATTTTCCGGACAGGTTAGTACCTGCTGTATATACTTTTCAGGGTGGATTTAACCAATCTATTGTCGTAGGTGACAGTATTTTAGCCATTGGAATAGATAAATATTTGGGTACTGATGTGGATTTTTACGACCGTTTGGGTATTTCAAAATATTTACAACGAAATATGATACCTGAAAAAATACCTACTGATGCGATGCGTGCCTGGGCAATGACAGAGTTTGTTTATAATGATTCTGTCGACAATTTGGTAAATAATATGATTTATCATGGGAAATTGCAGTATTTTTTGGATGCTATGTTCCCTTTTACCGAGGATTCATTAAAATTTGGTTTTTCATCCAATCAGCTTAAGTGGTGCCAAAACAACGAAAAACCCATGTGGGATAATTTGGTAGATCAAAAATTACTTTTTTCTACCGATTACATGACCATAAACAACTACATTAACCCGGCTCCTTTTACCACAGGGTTCCCCCGACAATCGCCCGGAAGAGCCGTAGTATGGTTGGGCTGGAAAATTGTACACCACTATATGGAGCGGCATCCTGAGCTTACTTTAAAGGAATTAATGCTCAATGATCATTACCAGGAGATCTTAACCGAATCAAGATATGAGCCATAATTCAATAAACTCTTAAAAAAAATAAAACCTTGCTATTTATTTTAATACTCTAATTTATGATTCAATTAAAAATTTCTTTTTGGCTTGTTGTATTATGTTTATTAGCTAACCATTTACTGGCACAGAAAACTTATAAATATCCCCAGGCACCGAAAGATTCTGTGGTAGACACCTATTTTGGCGAATCCATTGCTGATCCATACCAGTGGATGGAGAATCCGGATGATGAAAGACTTTCTGCCTGGATTAAGGAACAACAAAAACTTACAAAAAAATTGGAAAATCAACAAACAAAGGTCTGGACCCTTAGAAATCAGATTGCTGCCATGTATTATGGGGTTAGTGAGGAAAATACCCGGTCCTACCAAAAGTTGATCGCCAAAAAAGCGAATATCTTTTTAAATACAATTTTATAAGTAGTAATCGGTCCCCCGATTTGCAGTACCGCAAAAGAGGCAATACAAACTATAAAACCTTAGTAAAAATTAAAGATTTCCGGAATGATAAAAACGATAATGTACTTATAACCGATTGGTATGTGAATGATGAAACCGGCCTGGTTGCGATAACCATCTCGCACAGTGGAAGCGACTGGAGTGAAGCATACTTTTTTGATTTACAAACAGGAGATCAACTGCCAGATACCCTTAGGTTTTTAAGAGGAAGTAGTAAAATCCTATGGCATGGGAATGGAGTTTATTATGACCGCTACAAAGAACCGGAAAAAGGACGGGAACTGCTCGATATTGCCAAAGGACAGGCATTCTGTTATCATAAACTGGGCGACAGACAACACGATGATAAAATCTTATATCATAATCCTGACACCTCGGGAGTAAATACTTTTCGTTATTTTATGCAGGACCAGTCGAGAATTTATTTTTACCACTTTTACCTGTCGAGAGGGAATCTATATCATGCCATATCTTATTCAGAGATTAAGGAGGATCATTCTATTTTCTTAAGAAACTTTTTAATCTATCCTAAAAATGACTCCGTATATTTTACAATTGAAGAACAAATTGGAGATTCGGTTTTGCTCCGAACCAATCATAATGCTCCCAATGGTAAAGTCTATATAGCCAGTATTAACCATAAAAATTAATTGTTGAATTTTATTCCCGAGTATGATATTACGCTCCGTAGGGTAGATCGGCTGGGTAAAGACAAATTATCGTGTATCTACAGAAATGACGGGGTATTTGTTGCCCTGATTTTTAATTTGAAAGGTGAATTGTTGAAGATGATTGAATTTCCTGAAGGAGAAAAGGTCAACTATCTATACGAGTATGATTCTATAGTAGAGTATACTAATTTTTGTGTATCATCTTTTTATCACCCTGATATTTGGTATCAGATGTCTCTTAACGACTTAAGCTATAAACCCGCAAAGGAAATACAGGTACCGTACAATCCCGAAGAGCTGCATACAAGGTATGTGAAATATCACTCGAAAGATGGTACAGAAATACCAATGTATATAACCTGTTTAAAAGATACCGAATTGGATGGAAATAACCCAACACTATTATATGGTTATGGAGGTTACGGTATTACCGTAGAACCAAAGTTTGATGAATCTCAGGCTCTTTGGCTTTTGCATGGAGGGATCCTCGCAGTTCCCAATGTGAGAGGGGGAGGAGCACAGGGAAGCGAATGGAGCAGGCAGGGACGAGGAGTGAATAAACAAAATACCATTGACGACTTTATTGCGGCAGCCGAATATTTGATTGATAATAAGTATACGAACCCAGACAAGCTTGCAGTTTATGGGGCATCGCATGGAGGAATGCTGGTGGGAGCAGCAATAACCCAACGCCCAGAGTTATTTAAAGCGGCTGTTGCAGAAGCAGGGGTGTATGATATGATTCGTTTTGAGAAGTTTACCATCGGTCATAAGAGTACAAACATTATCGAATTTGGAACCATTGATGAAATGGAGGGTTATCAGGCTAAAAAATCCTATTCTCCTCTTCATAATGTTAAAAGCGGGGTTAGCTACCCGAATGTATTGCTGATCACAGGTGATCATGACGACAGGGTACCCCCATTGCATACCTATAAATTCCTGACTACCCTGCAGGAAAAGGGGAGTCCAAAATCCCTTTATCATATGTATTTGATATCCGGTGCAGGACATGGCGGTGCTTTAACCCAAAAAGATTGGGAAGATAAATTACTCTATAAATATTATTTCTTGTTTAAGCAAATGGATATCAAATTTTGGTAACCTTTATTTACCTAAAATTTTTGTAAAAAATATCAGGCAATATTATTTTGGTTTTTTATTTTGTTTAAGTATTAATTCCCTGTGAAATATATGGTTTGTAACAAAATGCTTGAACAAAACAGTTTGTTAAGTGTTCCACAATAAAAAATTAACAAATTGATGCATTTATTTATATAGATTTGTTAAATTTATAGTAGAATTTTTAAAATCATAATTAACAATAAATATCAATCATTATGAAATCAGACATTGAAATTGCTCAGGGAGCAAAAATAAAACACATTATAGAAATTGCTAAACAGCTTGGTATTGACGAAAACGATTTGGAACTGTATGGGAAATACAAGGCAAAATTACCCTTAAAATTTATTGATGAGGAGAAGATAAAAAAATCAAATCTGATTTTGGTAACTGCCATTACACCCACACCAGCCGGAGAAGGAAAAACTACTACTTCAATTGGCCTTACCCAGGCTTTAAACCGTATAGGGAAGAAAACCACGGTTGTATTGCGTGAACCGTCTTTAGGCCCTGTTTTTGGTATTAAAGGCGGAGCTACTGGAGGTGGAAATTCACAGGTTATTCCTATGGAGGATATTAACCTTCATTTTACTGGTGACCTGGCTGCAGTTGAAAAAGCCCATAATTTACTTTCTGCATTAATTGATAATAATATCCATGCTAAGAAAGGAAATTTAGGTATTGATCCCAGGACTATTGAATGGAAACGCGTAACCGACATGAACGAGCGATCGTTGAGAGATATTGTAATTGGGTTGGGAGGCCCAACACAAGGTGTTCCTCGCGAATCCGGTTTTCATATCACAGCTGCTTCAGAAGTGATGGCAACATTATGTGTTGCAGAAAACTTAAAAGACTTAAAAGAACGGTTAGGAAATATTTTTATCGGATATACCTATGAAGGAAAAGCAATTTTTGCTAAAGATTTAAATGCACAGGGAGCAATGGCTACATTATTGAAAGATGCCATAAAACCAAATTTAGTTCAAACATTAGAAGGAAATCCGGCGATTATTCATGGTGGCCCGTTTGCTAATATTGCACAAGGAACCAATACGATGATTGCTACAAAAATGGGTATGTCGCTTAGTGATTATGTGGTTACTGAAGCCGGTTTTGCCAGTGAGCTGGGTGCTGAAAAGTTTTTTAATATTAAATCGCAGGTTGGTGAGTTAATGCCCAATGCAGTAGTGGTTGTAGCTACTATTCGCGCATTAAAATATCATGGAGGGGCTAAATTAGCCGATTTGGAAAAAGAAAACCTGGGAGCATTGGAGAAAGGTTTTGAGAACCTGGATAAGCATATTGAAAACATGAGTTATTACGGCTTTAGGCCTGTCGTAGCCATTAATCGTTTTAGTTCAGATACAGATGCTGAAATTGAATTATTGAAAAAACATTGCGAAAAACTTGATTCGCCAGTAGCAGTTAACGATGCATGGGAAAAAGGTGGAGAAGGAGCCATTGAGCTTGCAGAGAAAGTTATTGAAGCAGCCCAGTCTTGCCCAACTTGTTTCAGGCCATTGTATGAGCTGGAATGGCCCTTTGAGAAAAAAATAGAAGCCATAGCCACCAAAATGTATGGAGCAAGAAATGTTGAGTATACAGTTAAAGCCAAAAAGCAGCTGGATAAAATTACAGAGTTAGGATTTGGAAATTTGGCTGTTTGTATTGCCAAAACCCAAAAATCTTTATCTGATGATGCGAAGAAAAAAGGAAGGCCAAGAGATTTTACCGTAAAAATTCGTGAGGTGGAACTATCCTCTGGTGCAGGTTTTATTGTTCCTATTGCAGGGACAATAATGCGGATGCCTGGTTTACCCAGTATACCATCTGCCGAGAAAATTGATATCGATGATAATGGTAAAATTTCTGGATTATTCTAGAACTTATATTATAGTAGTAAAATAAAATTGAAAAATTGAGCCCATACTTTCTTCGTATGGGCTTTTTTTTTATTTTTAATCATCGTTTCATTAACATTTAACCCACATGAAGATATATCAGGAATTTAAAGAATTTGCCGTAAAAGGCAATATGATTGATATGGCTGTAGGTATCATTATTGGTACTGCTTTTGGCCGTATTATTACTTCTTTGGTAGAAGATGTAATAATGCCTCCGTTTGGTTTTTTACTCGGAAGATTCAATTTTGCTACCCTGAAATTTGTACTGAAAGAAGCTGAATATGATGCTTCAGGGAAACTTATTAATCAGGCAATCAATGTAAACTATGGAAATTTTATCCAGATATTGCTTAATTTTTTGATTATTGCGGGGGTCATTTTTTTTATCGTTAAAGTAATTAATATTATCAGAAGAAAAGCTGACGATCCCGAAAATAAAACCATTCCTACCCCGAAAGATATTGAGCTATTGTCTGAAATTAGAGATTTGTTAAAAAATAAAAACTCCTGATATTAGCCTTATAGGTATATTTTTTTTAAAACATGAAAAAGGGCGCAAAGTATAATCTTTACTCCCTTAGTTTGTTCTTAGTTGCACGTTTAAAAATGTTTAGTATCCGAGTGTTTTTCCCTTTTCGGTTGCGGGAATACCATATTTCATCCAGTTGGGTGCGGTTTTATTTTTTAAATAATGATTAAAAAACTGCATCATTCGGATACTTAAATCTTTTGTATTTGGGCTCTTGTTTTTTTCATTATGCGGTTGTCCATTATAGTTTAACATCCAAACGGGTTTGTTTAATCGCCGTAAGGCCACAAAATATTCAATCCCCTGATACCAGGGTACAGCCCCATCGGCATCATTGTGGCGGATAAGTAGAGGTGTATTAATTTTTGGTGCATAAAATACCGGTGAATTTTCAATGTAATGCAGTGGCTTTTCCCATAAAGTACCACCAATTCGGCTCTGCGTTTTTTCGTACTGGAACATTCGGCTCATGCCCGACTGCCATCTTATTCCGCCATAAGCACTTGTCATATTTGAAACCGGAGCACCAATTGATGCGGCTGAAAACAGACCGGTTTTGGTAATAATAAAACCTGCCTGGTAGCCACCCCAGCTTTGGCCTTGTATGCCAACAGCATCTTTGTCTAAATAGGGGCGTTCGTTTAACAAAGCAAGCGTTCCGCTTATCACATAATTGTATGCACTTTCACCCGGATAACCGGTTTTATACCTTATGTTAGGCATAAAAACAAAATATCCGTTGCTGGTGTAAAATGTTGGATTAATAACTGATCGGCTGGGTTTTGGGACATAATGCCTGTGAATATCGTTTGAATGTAACCGATAAAAATAGACAATCATCGGGTATTTTTTATTAGGATCGTAATTCTCGGGTTTGTATAGCAACCCTTCTTCTTTGGTTCCATCAGCGGTAATCCATTTATACAGCTCAACATCTCCCCATAAATACTCTTTTTGTTGTGGATTTTCATTGGAGATTTTTTCTGCATCGGTAAAATCAATATCGCTTACCCACAAGTCGTAATATTCCTTAAAGCTGCTTCGTTGCCAGATTAACTTTTCTGCATTTTTGGCTTTCGTCGGATTGTAATAATATACATCATCAGTAATCAATTTTGTCGGATTTGATTGTTCGCTTACCTGACATGTATAAAACCCGGATTGTTTGTTGTCGATATGAAATGATTTAAGCAACATTTCCTTTTTAGGGTCGATAAATTTATTATCCTCATCTAAATGGATGTACCTAAAACGAATATTATTTTTCCTTCCCCATTGGCTGGTCATAGAAACCGGAGCTTTTTTCATTTCCGGGTCAAATTTCCAGATGTCATAATGATCATAAATTAATACTTTTCCATCGTTTTTTGTCCATCCAGCTATTCCATATGAATCAGGATCCATTGGATAATCAAATTCTTCATCATAAAAGTTTACATTAAGTTTCCCTGTAAGATTTTTGGTTATTTTATCTTGAACAGAATAAGCATACCATGAACTATCAGTATACGCGTACCAAAGAATGTATTTGTTATCGGGTGACAGTCCTAGTTCACCTTTGAATTTTTTTCTAAATAATGTTTTTTCTCCCGTGTTAATATTAATTATATAAACATCAGAATAGGCAGGAAATTCCCATGATGTTTGTTTTTGATAAGGTTCGTTATGATAACCAAGTGCTATATCACCATTCCCGTCCTGGTTTTTTTCTGTTCGTTTTATTTCTTCATCTTCCAGTTGTACAATTTTTTCTTTATTAATGTGATATACCGTTAAATAAGTTCTTTTCAATTCTCTGTCTAAGTTACTTAACTGTTGAGGCTGTAACAATGGGTCTGTCCAACTCCATAAATCAAGTACAACTTTTTCTTCGTCAAGTAATGTATCTTCGGGTTCAGGTTCAGGTTTTGGTGCAATACCGAAAAATAACCTTTTGTTGTTTTCTGAAAAATAGATATTCCCATGTTCACTTACTGTCCAATTTTCAGTGAGGCCTTTGGTTAATGAATCAGTAATTTTTTGAAGATTTTTTTTGTTGTAGTTGTATAAATATAAACTGTATACTTTGGCCTCAATCGTATCTTCTGAATGGATAAAAGCATAAAAATTTCCATTATAATCGGAGGTTACTTTTTGGGATAATCCGGTTTTGGCGGCTAAACTGTCTAATTGTTCTTTTTCAGTATTAAAAGTAAACAGGGTAGATTTTAAAATGGTATCATTTTGTTGTTTAATAAAGTTTACAAGTTTCCCGTTGTTGGATATAGAGAATTCAGTGATGTTTTTAAATTGATACTTTTTGTTGAGCATCGGATTCATAATCGTTAGTGTATATTCTTTGGGAGCCTTTTTGTCATATTTCTTTTCTTTCTCATTTTTGGTGGTATCCTCTACTTCGTCTTTAGTATTATGTAGAAAAGCAAACCAGGATGATTTTTTTGCAGGGATTTGAAACGATTTGATTTTTTCGAATGTAATCATTTCGTTATTATTTAATATAAGTATACCTAACGAGTCTTTAGGCAATTTTTCTTTATCTGTTTTTTTGAGTTTTAATGCTCTGATAGTATCAGTGTAATGATAAATTTTATAAACCAGGTAGTCTGAGTTTGGAGAAAACAAGGCATCTTTAGCCCTGATTAATGTTGTTTTATGTTCTGTTTGGGTATTGTAAACGACCGTTTTTCCATCGCCGTAATATGGATTTGATTCATAAAAAACCCATTTCCCATCGTTTGATATCCCTTTATTTTCAATATATTTCCAGTTATCGTAAACAGAAAAATCAAGTGGTTGTTTTTCTTCCTGTGCGTAGCCAGAAAACGAAAGAATAAGTATTGTAGCTAATAAAATTTTAATTTTCATAAATGTAGATTTTAGTTTTTATAGTAAATATAGTATTCATTATTCATTTACATATATATTCTTATATTTAATAAGATGAATTTTTCTTAAAATAGTTTAATAATGTTTGCTGCCAAGTGTATTTTAAATATGTCAATTTTACAGTTTTTTGAACCATAAATTTATATGGCACAAAAAATGATATGTAGATATGTTGATAATTAAAAATTTCAAATATGGAGTTCAAAAAAGTTAAATCTTACAATGAGTTGCAGCAAAAATTGAAAAGCAATCAAAAAAGTTATTTGCTAATATATAAATCTGGAGCTAAACAAAGCGAATGTGCTTTTGCTAATTTGCAAAAAGCAGAAGTAAAAATTCCGGAAATGCAATTTTGGCAGTTGATGTTTCCAAAACTTTTGATATACACCAGCAATATGGAATAACTACAGCTCCGGTTTTACTTGAATTTAAAGGAGATCAACCCGGACAGATAATAAAGGGGTGCCACGAGCCATATTTTTTTAAATCATTCGTTGAAAATGTTTTGTTTTCAGTTACACATAACCACGATGAGAAAAAAACAAAACGTGTTGTTGTTTATTCAACGCCAACCTGTCCGCATTGTAATACCTTAAAAAATTATTTAAAAGAACAAAAAGTTCAATTTCGTGATATTGATGTTTCTCGTGATCAGAAGATGGCACAGGAAATGGTGAAAAGGAGCGGACAGCAGGGAGTGCCGCAAATTGACATAAACGGGCACTTGATAGTTGGATTTAACAAACCTAAAATAGATGAATTACTTGAAATAAAATAATATTAAATTTACGTTAAACTATAAAAATTAGTAGAAATGAAAGAGTTACAACCATTAAATGAGCATGTTTTATTGGATATTACCGAGGAGAAAGAAGAGCAAAAAACAGCATCAGGAATTATTATTCCTGACTCGGTAAAAGAGAAAAAGAAAATTGCCAAAGTGGTAGCTATGAGTACAATAGAAAACTCCGCAATCAGTGTTGGCGATAGTGTACTTTATAAAGAATTTTCTGGAACTGAAGCCGAAATTGAAGGGAAAAAGTTTTTGCTTATTCCTTATGCCGACATCCTGGCAAAGGTTGTTGAAACCGACTCGATTTAAAATATTATTTACTTATTACTTATTTTCTGACATCAAAAAAAGGGCGCTCAAATGATCGGGCGCCCTTTCAATTTTATTCAACCTTGTATTATTCTGGATGAATTGCTTCAACCGGGCATACATCTGCACATGCACCACAATCTGTGCACAATTCAGGATCAATTTTATAAATATCTCCTTCAGATATAGCTTCAACAGGGCATTCATCTATACAAGTACCACAAGCTGTGCAGTCATCAGTTATTACGTAAGCCATGATTTTTTGATTTTAGTTTAAATTTTTATTTAATTAAATTACAAAATTATCTTCAAAAATTGAATAGAAAAACAAAACGTGATATAAATAGCTCAATAATTAAAATTTAGAATCATTCTAAATAACACCTGTTTAATCGATTTCTCAGGCCTTATAACAATTTTTTTATGGTTGCAAAAATTGGATAGCCAAATAGGCCATAGCTCCTATTCCTGTTTCTAAAGCTTTTTCGTTGATGTTAAATTTGGGCGAATGTAATGATGAACATTCATTACTATTTTCATCTGCTACTCCTAATCGATAAAACACGGACGGTTTTTTTTGTGAGTAATAGGCAAAGTCTTCGGATGTCATCCGATAATCTAATTCGACAATATTTTTTGCTCCAAGAAATTGTTTAGCAGCTTCTTTTGCTTTCAAAGTTACACGTTCATTATTGATTAAAACAGGGTACCCGGTTTTAATATTAATTTCTGCATTAGCTCCCATACTTTGAGCCACTCCTACGGTAATATCTTTAATTTCTTGATGTGCTTTAGTTCTCCATTTTTCATCCATTGTTCTGAACGTTCCTTCAATATTTACTTCATCAGGGATTACATTGGTTGCACCGTTGGCTATAATTTTGCCAAAGGATAGAATTGTAGGAATCCCTGCAGGGGCTAATCTGCTGGTAATTTGTTGTAAAGCAACAATAATATGCGAAGTAATGAGCACGGTATCGTTAATTTGCCAGGGCATTGCTCCATGTCCTCCTTTGCCTTTTACTGTGATATATATTTCGTCGCTCGATGCCATATAAGCACCACTTTTTATGCCTATTTTTCCTGCAGGTAATTCGGGGTAAACATGTTGCCCAATTATTATCTCCGGTTCAGGATTTTTTAATACTCCTTCTTGAATCATTAATTTAGCTCCACCAGGGAGTAATTCTTCACCAGGTTGAAAAATGCATTTTATCGTTCCTTCAAATTCATCCTTTAATTCGTTTAATATAAGGATTACACCCAGTAATGAAGCTGTATGTGCATCGTGCCCACAGGCATGCATAACGCCTTTGTTTTTTGATTTGTAAGCGATGTTGTTTTTTTCTTCAATTGGTAAGGCATCGATATCAGCTCTTAATGCAATTGTTTTTTGTTTGGGGTTTTTTCCTTTTATTGTTGCTACAATTCCTGTTTCTGCAATATCCGGAACAAATTCAATGCCCCATTTTTTTAAAAGCGAAGCAATATATGCTGAGGTTTTAAATTCTTGAAAAGATAACTCGGGGTATTGATGTAGATGCCTTCTGATATTAACAACCTGTGAGAAATATTTTTTGGAAAGCTTTTTTATTTTTTGTTCTATGTGCATGGTTATTTATCTAAAATCATTTTAATGGAAACAACTAACATGAAGATACCAAATATTTTTTTTAAGGTTCTAGCGGGTAAATGTATTGAGATTACAGAGCCCAAATAACTTCCTAAAACAAAAGCAATAATTAATACCAGGGCAAATTTAAAGTTAACGTATCCATTTTTGGCATAATTATATACAGCAAGGATCCCAATGGGAAATAACAATACAGCAAGGCTGGTTCCTTGTGCCTGATGTTGGGTAAACCCCATGATAAAAACTAATGCCGGCACAATAATTATTCCACCACCAATACCCATAGATCCACCAACAACTCCAGCTAAAAAACCAATAATAATCAGCACTAAAATCTCATGCAAACTCATGTTAATTAGGTTTAAAAATCCAAACTTAATGAAAAATAAAATATTCCGGATGTAATTTGTTGATTTTCTATTCCCCATGCCCAATCGAATCGGGCAAAATAACCGAATAACATGGCTCTTAATCCAAAGCCGTATCCTGCAACTATCGGGTCGCGCTCGGTATCAAGTGTAATGGTTATTGGCCCGCGGTTAATGACTTCTTTGTCATAGGCATTTTCTTTAGCATATGGGCTTACCCCTGTCCAGGCAGTTCCCATATCAAAAAATCCTACCAATTGAAGATTGTTCCAGAAGTTAGAATTAAGAGGATAACTTGAAAAATATTTTACAAAAGGCCATCTTAGTTCGGTATTGATTAACGCAAAACTATTGCCATTTCTTATATTTTGCGGGAACCCTCTCAAATTAGTTGCCACAGATTGGTATGCATATTGCTCGTTATTATTAATTGGAATCTCCTCAAGTGGGATAAAAGTAGGTGTTTGTTGAGAGAAATTGGTCCAGTTATCAACACCTCCCAGATAATAGATTAGTTTATTGTTGCCGAATGAGGTGCTTGCAGCGAGGCGTGAAGCTAAAATTAAATCTCGATGTATTTTTTGATAATGTCTAAAATCAGCTCCTACAACAAATAAGTCTGTTTTTGTTTTATTAACCTGATTATAGTATTCGGCAAAAATTTTATATCGTGTACCGTTGTATATATTTACACCTGTACTTATCGTGTTATCAAAAATATAGTCGAATTTTATCCCACCCCATATTTTATGAATACCAGGAGTTTGTAATGTGTTGCGGTCAGTAGCCATAAAAATTTGTTTATCGTGGCGAAAGGTTGCCGTTCCTTTTAATGCATTTATTTGGCTGAAAGGTATCGTTCGGATATACATCAGTTTATGAGTTTTTGTTTTAGAAACAAAATCTGGCGTAATATTTTCGAAGGTTTGTCGATGAAAAACAAACTGCTCGTCTATTTTTCGTTTAAGATTTTCGAGGCTTATCAGGTACTCGTTGCTATTAAAATCTGCCGAAAACCTCACCCCTGCAATTATTTTATAATCTTCAAGCAGATCAAAAGCTCCAATTTTAAGCAAAGCATTAAAACCTGGATTAAAATATACAGCCCCACCAGTAAAAGCCTGATATGTGTTGTTTAAAAAACCAAAATCAACCTGGCTTACAATGTGGTCGGTATAAAATGTTCTTTCGTAAATCCGGATTCTTGGGAACTGGCGTTGGAGCTTTGTGGTATCTATTGTTTCTTTATTGTATTTGTAAGCAAAATAGGGTTTTTCAATTTCAAAGGTATACTCATTAATATCTGCATAATTATCTTCAACCGATTGCATTTTTAACGTGTCTGTTATTGTTTTTTTTTCTTGATTTATTGATTGCAGGCGATCCATACTCTTTTGTTTATGTTCTGTTTGAGATAATTGATTTTGTGGTAAAAATATCGAATCTTGCAATGAGGATTTAACAAGATTATATTTCCCTTTTGTAAAATAAACAAATGAGTAGTCTGATTTATTGTCACTTAAATCATGATTTAATATATTAAAATAGAAATTGGTTAAAGGCTTCTGGCTCATAAAATACCGGTAATGGATAGCTGTATCAATATAATTAATGGTGCTATCATACTTCCCATGATATAAATTATAAATTCCATTTTGGTTGCTTAAATAAAGGTAATTGTCGGGTTTAATGCCCTCTGGTAATTTCTCATTAGTATAACCTGTTTGGGTTAAATTTTGGGGTTCAACATTATTTTTCTTTATTAAATTATAGAGGTAAATATCCCGGTTAGGATTAAAATTTTTATTGGATAATGTATCGGATGGTTGATTTGAACTAAATATAATTTTTGTTTCGTTTTGAATAAACTGAGGACTAAAATTGTCAGCTGTATTATGGGTTATTTGTGTGCTTGTTGAAGAGGCCAAATGGAAAATAAACAAATTAGTTTTACCTTCTTTAACCGCAGAGAATATTATTTTAGAACCATCATTAGCATAGTCAAAATTTAGAATTTTATCATAATGTAAAAGATTTCGTGAGGTAAGTTCGTTTTCTTCCAGATTGTATTGAATAAGTTTAATGCCCCCTTTTTGCTCAGTGATAATGGTTAAGTAATTGCCCGACGGATGCCATCCGATTATGGGATAGGTATAATCGGTAATTTGTTTTATTTTATGTCCGTTTTTATAAATTTCATAATGTTCATCGGAATCTTCATCATAAATGAAAATTTTATATTTTCCCATTTCATTTGTAACATAGGCCAGTTTATTACCATTAGGGTTTAGTTTTACTTGTGTGATTCTTTGATGAGGTTTGCTGGTTAGTATAATTTTATGCGGTTGGTTTAAAGTATCGTTTGCCAACACCTGGTTTTTAAAATACGATTTATAATAATTGACCCATTGTTGGATGATTTCTTTAAAAGGCAAACCTAAAACATCAAGCATTGCGCTGTTAACTCCTTTATTTATACGGGTAAGATAAATGATATCGGTAATAACTGTTGGGCCGTAAAAATCATTAATGTATTTCCAAAATGAATGGCCTGCATAAATTGCCTCATCGCAGGTTAATCGATTAAATTTTTTGTATCGATTGTGAACCACTCCATCTTTTACGCGGTTTTCAATTTCTTCGTTCCATCCCATTGATAAATAGGATGTTAACCCGGATACATACCATTCAGGTAATTCGAGCATGGTAGCATTGGCAAAATTATCGGATAAACGGTTTCCGTAAAGCATCTCCATGATGACTACTTCGGCAATAGCTTTTTTTAATTGTATGTTATAAGCTATATGATCTCCTTGAAAATATAAGTTTACTTTATTATTCCGGATTTTTGTTATTCCTCCGGTATTATATTCTTCTTTACCGGTTACCAGCCCAATATTACTTTGTTTGAAATCTGTAAATCGATTGTAAACAATAAAGTTTAGCTTTTTTTTGAGTGTATGATTTAATCGTTGTTCCATTTGTTCTATTTCATCGCGGGCAATTTTTCCGGTATATCTGGCAATTGTTTCTCCTTCCTGGTTAAAATAAACATCGTAATTATCGAATTGGAAGTAAGACCAGTAAAAATCATTATATTGTATTCTGTTTTTGCCAAAATTCATTTGATGACCGTTATAAAATTGGGCATGTAAAGGCTGAATGATGAAAACAAAAAACAGAAATAATATGACTATCCGGTTATTTTTCAAAACTAAATGGAAATGTTTTCGTTAGATAAAAAGATTAATTTAATTTGGCATGAATTTAGCATTTTAATCTCAAAAGTTAAAGTTTGTTAACCTTAATGACAAAATATTAAATATTATTATCTTTGAAATTTACACCATTCAAAGTTATTTATTTTTATAAAAATATTATTACACTATGAAAAAGAGAGGATTTTTTATTTTAATTTTTTCCCTGGTAACTGTTTTCGCTTTTGCCCAACAACGTGGGGCTAAAATATCTTTTAAAAAAGATGTGCATGATTTTGGCAAGATAAAAGAAGATGGAGGAACCGTTGCCTATGAATTTACTTTTACCAATACGGGAAACGAACCGCTGGTAATTACAAATGTTAGAGCAACCTGTGGCTGTACAACGCCTACCTGGACACAGAAGCCTGTAATGCCTGGAGAGAAAGGTTTTGTTAAAGCTGCTTTTGATCCTAGGAACCGGCCCGGAAATTTTAATAAAAGTATAATAATTACTACAAATACAATTAATAAAACCAGGGTTATTTTAAGAATTACGGGTGAAGTGCTACCCAGAGAAAAAACGATTGAAGATTATTATCCAAAAATCATTGGAGAATTAAGGCTGCAATCAAATCATTTACCTTTTACCAGGGTTTATAATAATCAGGTTAAAATCGACACATTAAAAATTTACAATGCATCTGACCAAATATTAAAACTTAGTTTTCAGAATGTGCCAGAATATTTGAAGCTCAAAGTTTCTCCTAATGAATTACGGCCTAAAGAGAAAGGTTTTATTATTGGCGAATATGATGGACGAAAGGTTAACGATTGGGGATTTATTGTAAATAGAGTTTCTATGTTAATCAACGATGAAAATATTAGAGGTAATTACATTACCATTAGTGCTAAAGTTGAAGAAGATTTTTCACATTTAACCGATAATGAAAGAGAAAATGCTCCCAAAATTGAATTCGAAGAAAAGAATAATAATTTTGGAGAAGTTTCTAAAGAACAGAAAAATATAAAAACGGAATTTCATTTCAAAAATACCGGAAAAAGGGATTTAATTATTCGGAAAATAAGAACAACTTGTGGTTGTACCACAGCAAACTTAGAGAAAAAAGTATTGAAACCCGGGGAATCGAGTTCATTTACAGCCATCTTTACCCCTGGATCAAGAATAGGAATGCAGCGTAAATCTATTTATGTAATTTCAAATGACCCTACAAATCCTGAAGTAAGGTTAATGATTAGCGGAGAAATTGTTGATTAGATAATAATTGATTTTGATCAATGCAACTAAAGAAATAGTATTTATTGTACTATTTCTTTTTTTTAATTATTTTTTGAAAAGGGTGTTATGAAAAATAGTATTATGCTTTCTTTCTATAGCAGGAAGTTTTAATTTCGTAGAAAATATTTTTAATATGCCAGATAAAAAAGAAAAAAATAACGATAAATTTAAATCAGCTTTAAATGTGCAGCAAGGTATCGAACAACCCAGCCCCATAAATCCTGAGGTAATTAAAAAATTTAGGAAAAATAAAAAATTAAAACGGCCAGTAAAGGAATATGTAGATGGAATTATTAACGGGAACAGGACCATTTTGGGACAAGCAATAACATTAATAGAAAGTTCATTACCCGATCATAATCAAATAGCCCAGGAGATCATAGAAAAATGCCTTCCTTATGCAGGAAACTCAATTCGAATTGGAATAACAGGAGTGCCTGGTGTAGGAAAAAGCACTTTTATCGAATCGATGGGGAAATATATTACTTCGAAAGGAAATAAACTTGCTGTATTAGCTGTTGATCCAAGTAGTGAGCGTTCTAAAGGAAGTATACTTGGTGACAAGACAAGGATGGAGGAGCTCGCTACGGATCCTGATGCATTTATCAGGCCTTCGCCGTCGGCTGGATCATTAGGTGGAGTAGCCCGAAAAACAAGAGAAACGATTATTTTATGTGAAGCCGCCGGGTTTAATACTATTTTTATTGAAACAGTGGGAGTGGGTCAATCTGAAACTGCGGTACATTCAATGGTTGATTTCTTTTTGTTGTTAATGCTTGCAGGGGCCGGAGATGAATTGCAGGGAATTAAACGAGGGATAATGGAAATGGCTGATGCAATTGTTATTAATAAAGCCGATGGACAAAATATTCAAAAAGCTGAACAGGCAAAAAACGAATACCAAAATGCACTGCATCTGTTTCCGCCTACTCCTTCGGGGTGGATACCAAAAGTGTTAACTTGTTCGTCACTTGTGAAAACAGGAATTGATGAGGTGTGGAATGTAATTAATGAATTTATTGAAAAGCAAAAATCAAACCAATTTTTTGCTTTAAAACGAAAAGAACAAGCTAAATATTGGATGTACGAATCGATTAACGAATCGTTAAAAACCAATTTTTATCAAGAAGAAAATATTAAACATAAGCTAAAACTTTTCGAAGAAAATGTATTACAAGGAAAAATGAATTCATTCCTTGCTGCCCGAATGCTTTTAAACGAATATTTCAACAAAAAATAATTCATATTAACATATATTAAATTCTTATTATGTAGAATTTTTTGTATGTTTAACGATTCAAAATTTTTATAAATCTTTAAAAAAAAATCATAATGAGAAAATTATTTTACAGCCTGTTGGCTATAGCATTTTTGTTTTCATGTTCAACAGAGACAAAGTATAATATTGAGGGAAAAATTGAGGGTTTAAATACGGGTTCAGCTATTCTTCAAAAAGTGGAAGATGGTAAGCTGGTAACCGTTGACTCAGTTGCGTTAAAAGAGGGTTCGTTTACCTTTAAAGGCAAGGTAGAGATGCCAGAATATCATATCATTAAATTTGCTGATTCGTTAGATGCAATTCCTCTGTTTTTAGAAAATACAAAAGTTAAAATTATTACCCATATCGACAGTATTCCCAATGCAGATATTAAAGGTTCTGAAGTAACTACCTTATATCAAAGTTTTGAAGATCAACTGATGAATTACAACATGCAATTTAGAACATTGTATAATGAATATATGCAAGCAAACATGGGTGGTGATATGGAGAAAGTAAAACAAATTGAAGCAGAGTACACCAAAGTTGAAGAACAGCAACAACAGTATATCAAAGATTTTATTAATGAAAATTCTTCAACCGTTCTGTCACCATTTATTACATTAAATTATATGATGCCATATTTAACCCTGGATGAGCTGGAAACTATTATTGGAAAATTTAGCCCTGATGTTGCCAAATCAATATATGCAAAAGAACTAAATACAAAAGTTAATGTGTTAAAAAGTGTTGCCATCGGACAACCATACATCGATTTTACCATGAATGACCCTGAGGGAAACCCTGTTTCTCTTTCATCCTATGTTGGAGATGGATATGTTCTAATCGATTTTTGGGCTGGATGGTGCAACCCCTGTCGACAGGAGAACCCAAATCTTGTTGAAAATTACAAGAAATATGAAGATAAAGGATTTGAAATTTTTGGGGTATCATTAGATAAAACACGCGAATCATGGGTTAATGCAATAGAAGCGGATGGTATTACCTGGCCTCAGGTTTCGGAATTAAATTATTGGGAATGCTCAGCTCGTGATCTTTATGGTTTTAATTCAATTCCTCATAGTGTTTTAATTGATCCTGATGGAATTATAATAGCTAAAAATTTACGCGGCGAAGAGTTAAGTAATAAATTAGCCGAATTGCTGGATTAAAGTATTGCGTTATATAAAAATAAAAAAATTGAGTGGTAGAATGATCGGCCACTCTTTTTTTTAATAATTTTTTGTAATGATTTAAATGATTTCTATACCAAAAATTATTTTATTTATTTTATTTTTGTTATTTTTATTGATTCTAAATAATAAAAAACCATGAAAATTAAAATTGTTTTTATAATCATATTAATGGGCTTTCTTTTAGGTTGTTCTCCTGAACCTCAAAATAATAAACCTACAATAACTGTAAGCATCTTACCACAGAAATATTTTGTTGAGAAAATTGCAGGGGATTATTTTACTGTAAATGTAATGATTCCACCCGGAGCGAGTCCGGTTACCTATGAACCAACGCCAAAACAAATGCAGGAATTAACAAATTCTGATGTTTATTTTCGGATTGGACATATTGAATTCGAGAAATCCTGGATAAATAGATTTAAGAAAATTCATCCCGAAATGAAAATGATTGACCTGTCAGAGCATGCTTATTTAATTAAACCCAAAGAAACAGGGCATGAACATCATTCTCATGAAGGCCATCATCATGGAATTGATCCGCATATATGGGTATCTCCCAAAGAAGTTAAAAAACAAGTAGAATTAATCCATCAATATTTAATTAAAAATTATCCTGAGCAGGATAGTATATTTACAGCTAATTATAAAGTTTTTACTTATGAAATTGAACAGTTGGATCAATATGCTACACATAAATTAGAACCTTTTAAAGGAGAAAAATTCTTAATATTTCATCCGGCATTGAGTTATTTGGCACGTGACTATGGCTTAGAACAAATTTCTATTGAGATAGATGGTAAAGAACCTACTCTGGCCAATATGCAGGAAATAATTAGAATTGCCCGTTCTGAAAAGATTAAAATTATTTTCGTTCAAAAACAATTTAGTAAACACAACGCTCAGGTTATTGCAGACGAAATCGACGGATCCGTAGTACAAATAAACCCATTAGATTATCATTGGGATGAGAGTATTAAATTTATTATCGATAGAATTGTAGAATCATATGCAAAATAAGCAGAATGAAAAAGTTAGTTGAATTAAAATCGGTGTATGCAGGATACAACGATGAGGTTATATTAACTGATGTATCATTGGATATTTATGACAACGATTTTATTGGAATTATCGGCCCAAATGGTGGAGGTAAAACAACCTTGCTGAAAGTAATACTAGGATTAATAAAACCTTATAAAGGGACAGTAAAATTTTATACCAATGATACCCATAAAAGAAATAAGATTGGTTACCTTCCACAGTTAAATAAAATTGATCATAAATTCCCAATTAAAGTAATTGATATTGTTTTGTCGGGCTTAATGTTCGGAAATAAGTTATTTTTTAAATATTCAAAATCTGATCATACGAAAGCTTGTGATACACTTAAGCAGATTGGAATTAGCGATTTGAAAGATTATCCTGTTGGCGAACTTTCCGGCGGACAATTGCAAAAAGTTTTATTGGCCAGGGCAATTGTTTCTTCTCCCCAATTATTAATATTAGATGAGCCTAATACATATGTGGACAATCAATTTGAAGGTGAATTATACGAAATTTTAAAAGAACTGAATAATGAAATGGCGATTATTATTGTTTCGCATGATTTAGGAACCATTGCTTCCTATATAAAAACAATTGCATGTGTAAACAGGAATTTGCATTATCACAAATCGAATAAAATAACAGAAGCACAACTGGCATCTTATAATTGTCCAATTAAGTTAATTACCCATGGCGAAGTGCCTCATACCGTTTTAAGTAATCACAATCATTAGTTATGTTAGCAGAATTATTTGAGTATAAATTTATCGTAAATTCATTATTAGCAGGTATTTTAACCAGCATTAGCTGTGGAATTATAGGAACCTATATAGTTACCCGGCGGATGGTATTTCTTAGTGGCGGTATTACCCATGCTTCTTTTGGAGGGATTGGAATAGGTTACTATTTTGGTTTTAATCCGGTAATTGCAGCCGCTGTATTTGCTGTTTTTTCAGCATTAGGGATTGAGTTTTTATCTAAAAAAACAGATGTAAGAGAAGACTCTGTAATTGGAATTCTTTGGTCGCTTGGAATGGCTATTGGAATAATTTTCGTATTTATTACACCCGGTTATGCTCCTAATTTAATAACCTATCTTTTTGGTAGTATTCTTACCGTGTCTACATTAGATATTATGCTTATGGCAGTCGTTAGTGTTGTTATTATTTTAGTATTTATATTTTTTTACCATACCATATTGTTTGTAGCATATGATCAGGAATTTGCTCAAACGCATAAATTACCGGTAAATTTTATAAATAATTTATTGATTTCTTTGGTCGCATTAACCATTGTGCTTAATATTAAAGTAGTTGGAATTATATTGGTTATTTCTTTGTTAACCATTCCTCAATCCATTGCTAATTTGTTTACCAACGAATTTAAAAACATTATCCTCATTTCAATTGTTATAGGTTTAATGGGAGCACTAATGGGGTTATTGATCTCTTATAAAATTAATATACCTTCTGGTGCATCAATTATTTTTTCATTGGTAATATTTTTTATTTTAGCTAAAATATTTCAGATAATAAAACATAAAATTTCATTAAAAATAAATGCATAATCTTTTTTATTTTATAGAATAAAAAAGATTATCGTTTAATAAATTATAAATTTTTTTAAAATAAAAATCAGAATTATGAAATACGATTTAATAATTGTTGGAAGTGGCCCTGGAGGTTATGTTGCAGCAATAAGAGCATCACAATTAGGAATGAAAGTTGGTGTTGTAGAAAAAGCTGAACTGGGTGGAATTTGTTTAAATTGGGGATGTATCCCTACAAAATCATTATTGAAAAGTGCCCAGGTATATACCTATATACAACATGCTTCAGATTACGGAATTAAAATCGAAGGCGATATAAAGCCTGATTTTGAAGCCATTGTAAAAAGAAGCCGGGGCGTTGCCGAAGGTATGAGTAAAGGAATACAGTTTCTGTTTAAAAAGAATAAAATTGAACATATTGCCGGCTATGGTAAACTAAATAAAAATAAAAAAGTAGAAGTAAAAGATAACAATGGTAAAGTAAGCGAATACGAAGCCGATCATATTATTTTAGCTACCGGGGCCCGGTCAAAAGAACTTCCAAATCTTAAGCAGGATGGAAAGAAAATTATTGGATACAGCGAAGCAATGACCTTGCCCAAACAGCCCGAATCTATGATTGTTGTTGGTTCAGGAGCCATTGGGAGTGAGTTTGCAAACTTTTATAATGCGTTAGGAACCAAAGTCTATTTAGTAGAATTTTTGCCAAATGTTGTACCTAACGAAGACGAAGAAGTTTCTAAACAACTGGCTCGCTCGTTTAAAAAAGCCGGAATGAAAGTGATGGTTAATTCAAGCGTTGAATCAGTTGATACTTCAGGGAAATTATGTAAGGCCGTGGTGAAATCTAAAAAAGGAGAAGAAACAATTGAGGCAGAAATTGTTCTTTCAGCGGTAGGGGTAACCCCTAATATTGAAAATATTGGATTGGAAGAGTTAGGAGTAGAAATGGAAAAAGGAAAAATTAAAGTTAACGATTATTACCAAACAAATATCGAAGGTATTTATGCTATTGGCGATATTGTACATGGCCCGGCCCTTGCCCATGTAGCTTCAGCCGAAGGAATTGCTTGTGTGGAGAAAATTGCCGGACTAAATCCTGAACCTATCAATTATGGAAATATCCCGGCTTGTACTTATACTTCGCCAGAAGTTGCTTCAGTTGGCTTAACCGAAAAAGCAGCTAAAGATGCCGGTTTTGAAATAAAAGTTGGCAAATTTCCATTTACAGCCTCTGGTAAAGCTAGTGCTGCCGGCGAAAAAGATGGATTTGTTAAATTGATTTTTGATGAGGAATACGGAGAATTATTAGGTGCCCATTTAATTGGGGCTAACGTTACTGAAATGATTGCCGAACTTGTTGTGGCGAAAAAGTTAGAAACAACAGGACATGAAATAATTAAATCAATACATCCGCATCCAACCATGTCTGAAGCGGTTATGGAAGCCGCTGCTGCTGCTTATGATGAAGTAATTCATATGTAATTATAAATAATCTAATAAAAGAAGTGGATGAGTTTTTTATTCATCCACTTTTTTGTTAAAATTAAACGTTAAAATCTTTCTCAAGGTGTTTAGAAAGAAATGAGCAAAATATGTCAGAAGAATTGATGCTACTTAACAATTTCAGTACGCTGGCTAAACAAGTCTTTGCTATAGTTACTTTTTGTTAACGATAACAAAAAAACCAGGGTTACGATGATAAAAATAATAATCACACCCATATTTAAATCGGTATGATAAAATTTCTTTTCGGTTTTTGTTTTGAAATGCATATTATTTTGCGTTTCTAATTATTTCTATTATAACGTTTATGAAATTATAAACTTACTAATCAAAAAAAAGATGTTAGAATATTCCAAAAGGTTGCGTAACTTTTAAAAAAATCTAAAAATTTAAACGCAACCAATTTTGTTTTTTATCCATCTAAAATTTAAACAGAAAAAAGTAGGCAAGCTTTTTGTTCGAATAAATTATTCAGTAAATTTGTATTAATACAAAACCTATAAACCTATTGGATAATTATATCGAAATAATTAAAGCTTGCATTAAAGGCGATCGCAAAGCTCAAAAGCAAATATATCAATTATTTGCTGATAAGATGTTTGGTGTTTGCCTACGATATGCTGATAATGCTGATGAAGCTAAAGATATTTTGCAGGATGGGTTTATTAAGGTGTTTTTAAACCTTAAACAATTTAATCATAAAGGTTCTTTTGAAGGTTGGGTTAGAAGAATAATGGTAAATACCGCACTGGAAAAATTTAGAGATAGGAGATATTTGTTTGCGGTAAATATGGAGCAGGGATATGAATCTAAGGATAGCGAATATGATCATATTCTTTCTGAATTAGCTGCACAGGATTTGTTAAAACTAATTCAGGAGTTGTCTCCACAATATAGAATGGTATTTAACCTATATGCTATCGAAGGCTATTCGCACAAAGAAATTTGTGAAATGTTAAATATTAAAGAAGGAACTTCAAAGTCAAACCTTTCACGAGCTCGTGAGATTTTGAAAGAAAAAGTAAAAAAGCATTATGGTGTAAAAATAAAGTTTATTTGATGAGGGTACAAATGAGTAATATGGATCAGATTTTTAGGAATAAGTTGAAAAACTTTCAACAAATTCCTCCAGATAAAGTATGGGGAAATATTGAACAAAAATTGAATGCCCGGGAAAAATCAGGTTTTTTGTTTTATAAAATTGCTGCATCAATAGCACTTCTTTCTTTTATTGCTTCGTTATATTTCTATCTAAACAGAACCTCTTATCAATATAAATATGGGAATAATCAAAATTTTACAGAAATAATTAAAGAAAACAAAAAAGGAACCTTCTATAACCTAGATTATACAGATGTTTCTATTGCGGATTATCATCCCACTGAAGAGCAAATGGATGGCAGAATTTTCCTTAATGAAAAAGAAATAAATATAGAAAATCGTCAACGTTACAATGATAAGAAAATAGTATCACTAAAACCACTTCCTGTATCCTTAGAAAATAAAAAAAATAATTCCGATATTATTATAAAAAAGAAACATCAAAAACGAAGCCTCTTTGCTGAAATTTTTCCAGAGTTTTATAGTAAAAATTTCTCCCAAAATAATTTCAATAATACTAAAGTAAACAAAAGTTGGACGATTGGTGGTGCTTTTGCTCCTGCTTATTCATATAGACATTTAACAGAAACTAATACCATTGCAGGGACTAATTATTATAATAATATTGAAAGTGCTGTTTTTACATACTCAGGAGGGGTTAATGTACAATATAAACCTCAAAAAAGGCTTTCCGTTCAAACAGGAATTTACTATTCATCCATGGGGCAGGACATGGAGCATATTTCTGTTTATGCTAATAATATTTATAATCTATTGGATGAAAAATATCGGGACAGATACATTAGTGCATATAATATTGTCAATTCAGCAGGTGAAATTAATTTTAATTCCTCGTTAGTTTATTTTGATGAAACAGCAACAGCCAGAGTTAAAAATTTGAGTGATGCAAAAGATAGTTACGATTTATCAAGTCCAATTTTTAATAAGTTGAACGCTAATATCCGTCAGAGTTTTGATTATATAGAAGTTCCTTTAATAATTAGATACAAAATAATTGATAAAATCATTGATGTAAACTTAATTGGAGGAGTTGGTGCAAATTTTCTTGTCGGAAATAATGTTTATTTAATGTATGAAAACAGTAAAGAAGTAATTGGAAAAACCAATGGAGTTAATGATATCAATTATAGTGGATCGTTGGGTTTTGGGTTAGAATATCCGATTCTTAATAATGTGAATATACTAATTGAACCATCCATTAAATACTATTTAAATCCAATTAATTCAACTTCAGCTGTTGAATCTCATCCATATTCACTAGGAATTTATACAGGGGTAAGTTATTCATTTTAAATTTTCTTTAAAGAATAAAAAATCTTTAATTTTGTAACCTTTATCCAAAAATTTTGTTAATCAATTTTGGATATCAGTTTATTTTAAAAAGTCTTATATGAAATACCTATATACATTTGTTACTTTAATTATTTTAATCTTTCTTATTATATTGTTTTCATATTTCAGGCAGGGAAGAGAATCTGCTGATAATGATTATCGGGAAGCTTTTGAAAATAAATATTCAATTTTTGCATTACCCATTCCCGAAAATTTAACCTTTGCAGGCGAAGAAGTCCCACTCAACTATTTTGATGTGCGTGAAGCTTTGGATCAAGAACTGCTAATAAATACTTATTGGCAATCTCAAACAGTATTGTTTATCAAACGAGCAAACCGATATTTCCCGCGTATAGAAAAAGTATTAATCGAAAATGGTGTACCCGGAGATTTTAAGTACCTGGTTTTAGCCGAAAGTGATTTGAAAAATAGTGTTTCACCTGCTGGGGCTGTAGGAATTTGGCAACTATTAAAAGGTACAGCTGGAGATTACGGGCTGGAAGTAAATAACGAAGTGGATGAACGATATCATCTTGAAAAATCTACCCAGGCAGCGGCTGAGTTTTTAAAAGATGCTTATGATTTATTTGGGAGCTGGACCATGGCAGCTGCTGCATATAATATGGGAAGAACCGGATTGTTACGCCAGGTTAACCGTCAAAAGGAAAGAAACTATTATAACCTTTTATTAAATACTGAAACAGCACGTTATATATACCGCGTCTTAGCTATTAAGTTAATATTGGAAAATCCGGAAAAGTATGGCTTTTATATACGTGAGAAAGATTATTATCATGAAATTCCTACTTTTACAGTTAAGGTAGATACCTCTGTGAGTGATTTTGCCTCTTTTGCAAATGAATATCAAATTAATTATAAGATTTTAAAATATTTTAATCCATGGCTCAGAGATTCATTTCTCACCAATCCTAAAGGCAAAGAGTATGCTATCGAAATCCCTGAAAAGGGATATCGTAATTATTCATTAATTCATGATTATAATGTTGCAGATTCATCTCAAATTGCAGAATAATTTTAAATAATTGTACCCTTGGGAAAAGAAAATATAAGCATTGTAGAAGAAAAAACGGTTAGAACTTCGGAAGTAAAAGTACTTGGTGCAAGGGTCCATAACCTTAAAAACATTGATGTTTCCATCCCTCGTAATAAATTAACGGTAATTACGGGCTTAAGTGGCAGCGGAAAATCGTCTCTTGCTTTCGATACCATTTATGCAGAAGGGCAGCGGCGGTATATCGAAACCTTATCAGCTTATGCCAGACAATTTTTGGGCAATATGGAACGGCCCGATGTTGATCAAATTACCGGGCTAAGCCCGGTAATTTCTATCGAACAAAAATCAACCAATAAAAATCCACGTTCTACGGTTGGTACGGTAACTGAAATCTATGATTTCTTACGATTGTTATATGCCCGTGCTTCAGATGCATACTCGTATGTTACAGGCAAAAAAATGGTAAAATATACCGATAAGCAAATCCTGAATTTAATTATGCAAAAATTTGACGGGAAAAATGTTATGATCCTCGCCCCGCAGATTAAAGGTAGAAAAGGACATTATAAAGAATTGTTTGAACAAACCCGTAAAAAAGGTTTTTTATATGCTCGTATCAATGGTGAAATAAAAGAATTAACCCATGGGTTAAAGCTTGATAGGTATAAAACTCATTTTATAGAAACGGTAATTGATAAACTGAAAATAACGGCAAACGATTCTAAAAGAATAAAACGAACCGTTAAAACAGCGTTGCAACATGGGAGGGGAGTATTGATGGTTTTAGAAAAAGATACTGATGAGGTTCATTATTTTAGTTCTAAATTAATGTGTCCGGAAAGTGGTATTTCATATAATGAACCTGCACCTCATACTTTTTCATTTAACTCACCGCAAGGGGCATGCCCAAAATGTAATGGTTTGGGAGTGGTTAATGAAATAGATGTAAAAAAAATTATTCCCGATCCTTCATTAAGTATTCGAAAAGGAGGTATTGCTCCTTTGGGTAAATATAAAAATATGCTGATATTTTGGCAACTTGACGCTATTGCAACAAAATATAAATTTACACTAGATACTCCCATAAAAGATATTCCTAAAACTGCTTTAAATATTATCCTTTATGGATCGGAAGAATCGTTTAAGTTATTGAATACTCCGTTGGGACAATCTTCAAATTATTTTTTGAGTTTTGAAGGGATTGTCAATTATATCAATAATTATCAGCAAGAACAATTTTCAAGCGGTAGTAAAAAACGAACCGAGCAATATATAAAAAAAGTAGTTTGTCCCAAATGCAATGGAAATCGATTAAAAAAGGAATCGTTACATTTTAAGGTTGCTGAAAAGAATATTGCCGAATTATCAAATTTGGATATTGATGAGCTTTACCAATGGTTTCAAGAACTTCCTAAGCATTTAACCGAAAAGCAAAACCTAATTGCACGCGATATTATTAAAGAAATATCCGAACGTTTATCTTTTTTACTGGATGTCGGGTTAAACTATTTATCTCTAAATAGGCCTGCCCGAAGTTTGTCTGGTGGAGAAAGCCAGCGAATTCGTTTAGCAACACAAGTAGGGTCTAAACTGGTTAATGTATTATATATCCTGGATGAACCGAGTATTGGTTTACATCAACGCGATAACAAAAAATTAATTAACTCATTAAAACAATTACGCGATTCTGGAAATTCTATTATTGTGGTTGAGCATGATAAAGAAATGATTTTATCAGCTGACCATATTGTGGATATGGGGCCTAAGGCTGGGCGGCATGGGGGCAATATAGTTGCTCAAGGAACTCCTGCCGAAATTATTCTATCGGACTCGCTAACAGCTGATTACTTAAACCATAGGAAAATAATTGAAGTACCTTCAGCACGACGCAAAGGAAATCAAAAGGAAATTATTTTAAAAGGAGCAAAGGGGCACAATCTTAAAAATGTAACCCTTAAGGTTCCTTTAGGAAAATTTATATGTGTTACAGGTGTTTCAGGCAGTGGTAAATCATCGCTTATTAATGAAACATTACATCCAATTTTAAGTCGGCATTTTTACCGTGCTAATAAACACCCTTTGGATTATGATTCGATTGAAGGAATTAAAAACATTGATAAAGTAATAGAAGTCGATCAATCACCTTTAGGACGAACACCCAGATCTAATCCGGTAACTTATACCGGTGTATTTTCTGATATTCGAAAACTCTTTGAACAAACACCCGAAGCAAAACTTCGGGGATATAAAGCCGGGCGGTTTTCGTTTAATGTTAAAGGGGGCCGTTGTGAAACTTGTCAGGGAGCAGGGATGCAAACCATAGAAATGAATTTCTTGCCCGATGTATATGTTCATTGTAAAGACTGCAATGGAAAACGATACAATCGAGAAACCCTCGAAGTGAAATATAAAGGGAAATCAATAAGCGATGTTTTGGATATGACTATAAACCAGGCGGTTGAATTTTTTGAGCCCATACCTTCCATCAAACAAAAATTAAAAGCTTTACAACAGGTTGGATTAGGATATATTACCCTTGGGCAGCCTTCAACAACACTTTCGGGTGGAGAATCGCAGCGGGTGAAATTATCGGCAGAACTGGCCAAACGGAATACAGGAAATACATTATATATTCTTGATGAGCCAACAACAGGCCTACATTTTGAAGATATTCGAGTACTTTTACAAGTGCTTAATAATATTGTTGATAAGGGCAATACGGTAATTGTAATTGAACATAACATGGATGTGATTAAAATGGCTGATCATATTATTGATTTGGGCAAAGATGGCGGAGCCAATGGTGGGTATGTTATAGCCGAAGGTACACCAGAAGATTTGATCCATCATAAAGAAAGCTATACTGCAGAATATCTTAAACCGGAATTACAGCTTTAAAATTAAAATTTTGTAAAATTCTTTGCCGCTTAGTATTATTCAAAAAAAAGAGTAATTTAGTGTAATTATATTTTATAATAATAATTTATGAACAACAACGACATGATTAAAAATGCCTTTGATGATAGAGATTGGAATGAGATACAAACTTCTGATTCATGGTCTATATTTAAAGTAATGGCTGAATTTGTTGAGGGCTATTCAAAATTATCTCGTATAGGGCCATGTGTTTCAATTTTTGGATCGGCCCGTACAAAGCCAGACAATAAGTATTTTAAAATTGCCGAAGATATTGCTTTTAAGCTAACAAAATGTGGATATGGTGTTATTACCGGAGGTGGGCCTGGTATTATGGAAGCTGGGAATATGGGCGCAAAAAAAGGAAATGGAAAATCCGTTGGATTAAATATTGACCTCCCGTTTGAACAGTCGGCTAACCTGTTTATCGATCCGGATAAGCTGATAAGTTTCGAACATTTTTTTGTCCGTAAAGTAATGTTTGTTAAATATGCCCAGGGATTTATTGTTTTGCCCGGAGGATTTGGAACCCTTGATGAACTTTTTGAGGCAATAACGCTCATACAGACTGAAAAAATTGGACGTTTCCCTATAATCCTTGTTGGCTCTGAGTATTGGAAAGGATTGATGGATTGGGTTAAAAATGTGATTCTTGAAGAAAAAAATATTAGTGAAAAAGATTTGGATTTAATTCAGATTGTTGACACTCCCGACGAGGCTGTTGATAAAATTAATGAGTTTTATGCTCAATATCTATTGAGTCCTAACTTTTAAAGTTATATCTTTAATCTATCAATTAGTGGTAATCGACAATTTCTGTTAGCAAGTTGTACGTTACATTTTGATTGTAAAATATATTTAGAAAAAATATTGATAATTTTAAACCTAAATTTATTGTACCTATACAACAATATGGTTATAAACAAAAATTAATATTTATTAACAATTGTTGATAACTTATGTTGATATTTTGTTATTATTGTATTAAATAGCTATTTTTATTGGGTTATAGAAAATTAATACTTTTAGTATATGATAAAACATTTATTGCTTCTTATTTACACATGGATTGTTTTGGCAATAAGTTTCGTATTTTCTGATGTAACATTAGAAATGAATGCCACCAAACAAGTAGAAGCAGGAAATGAAATAACCGTTGAGATTACCTTAAATAAGTTGGATTTTGAAAGCTTTGCAAGATTTCAACAGGAAATTCCTGCTGGTTTAACTCCTGTTCCTGTCCAAACAGCAAATGCAGATTTTAGCTTTAAAGATCAAAAAGTTAAATTTATCTGGCTTAAATTACCTGCTCAGCAAGAGATTACTGTAACCTATAAACTTAAAGTTGATCAACGGCTAAAAGGTAATTTTGATTTAAAAGGAACCTTTTCGTATATTGCTGACAATGAGAGAAAGTCGGTTGATGTAACTTCACAAAATATTAGCATTACTCCCTCGTCCAATATCGATCCGAATTTAGTTGTTGATATTAACGATTTTAAAAACCTGGTTAAACCATCTATAACAGAAAAACCTCCCATGGCTCAGGTAAAATGTATTCGTCAAATACCATACACTGGTGTTGAAAATAATGAATACATTGTAAATTTATTAGTCAATAAAGGAGATAAAGAAAAATTTGCAAAAATTCAGGAAAGTGTTCCTGATGGGTACAAAGCGGTAAGTATTGAGAATAAAGATGCTATTTTTACTTTTAAAGATCAAACGGTAAAATTTTTATGGATGAATTTGCCCGCAGATCCTTACTTTGTAGTTTCTTATAAACTGGTTCCCGATAATGGTGTTACTGAAAAGCCAACCCTGGATGGTACTTTTTCATATATCGAAAATGATAATACATTAAGTATTGATATTATAGAAAAGGAAATTAATTTAGAAAATACTTCTCCTGAAAATTTAATGGCAATTATTTCTTCTGTTGGAGAAACGCCTTCTGCTCCAATTGCTACTCAACCAGTGGATTACAGTGGAGAAGTAAAAATTGAAATCGCAGAAAGTGCCCTACAAGCCATGCGCGAAGATACTAAACTTACAAATGTCCTTGAACCCGAATCAGGAGTATATTATAGAGTCCAGATTGCTGCAGGCCATCGCCCTATTAACATTGATAGATATTTTAAAAAATATAATTTGGATAAAGAAATACGTACCGAGTTTCACGAAGGATGGAGAAAATATTCCGTTGGCTCATTCTACGTTTACAAAGCAGCACGTGATTATAGGGTACATATTTGGAATACAACAACAATTGATGATGCTTTTGTTTCGGCTTATAATAATGGAAAACGTATTACAGTTCAAGAAGCATTAATGATTACAAATCATGAATGGTATCGTTAATTTAAATGAACGTATTAAATGAGATTACATAAATTATTACTTGCTTTAATTGTTATCCTATTAGGATTTCAATTCTCCTTTGCTCAGGGTGGATACGAAGATCTTTTATTTCAGGAAGTTGAAGTAGAAAATCCGGTATATATGCCTGTGTTGGGTATTGGTGCTGGTGTAATAAATTATTATGGCGAGTTAAAAAATGATATGCAAGGCCTTACACAAGGTACACCCAGTATACGAATTAATTTATTTCAATACCTTGATAATAAACATCATTGGAAAGCTAATGCAAATGTGTTAGTGGGCAAAATAACGGGCTTTGAACGGTCCTATATTGAAACGGATAAAAACTGGAACTTCTCCTCTGAGATTTTTTCTTTAGGACTAAATGTAGAATATGGATTCGGAAATATTTATCAGGGAAATAAAAAAATCCGCCCATTCATTTCTTTGGGCGGTGAATATATGGAGTTTGATTCTAAAACAGATTTGAGAAATGATTTAGGTGAATATGTTTATTATCCTGATGGCACCATCCAGGTTGACGATCAGATTGTTACCCGTGATTATGATTATGAAACCAATATCCAGGAAGAAGATTTTTTTGGACGGGGAGATTATTCTCCTGGTACATTTGCTATTGTTGCCGATGCAGGACTTGATTTTAAAGTAGGGAATCGCGTAGCACTCCGTATAGCCTCGTCATTGCATTATACTTTTACCGATGACATTGATGGTATTAGTTATAAAAATACTATTGGACGCATTGGGGATGATATGAACGATATGTTTTCATTAACGTATGTTTCCCTTAATATTGACCTGTTTTCCGAAGCAAAAACAAAAGTTATTGAAAATTTGTTTGCTGATGTTACCGGCGATTTTGACTATACCCTAATTGCCGATTCTGATAATGATGGTGTACTTGATTTAAGAGACGACTGCCTGGATACGCCTGCAGGGGTTGCTGTAGATTCTGTAGGTTGCCCACACGATGATGATAAAGATGGCGTACCCAACTACATCGATAAGGAACAATTCTCTAACAAAGGAGCAATTGTTGATAAATATGGTGTTGAAATGAGTAGTAATAAAATACGAGATTTGTTATTTTATGATACCCCTGCCGTTAGCCGGGATGAAGTGTATATGATTCCTATTGGATACGGTGAATGGTCAGGTGATAGAGAATATGATGAAATTCCCGAAAAATTTAAAAAGCTTGATAAAGATGGCGATAACTACATCTCTTTTGATGAACTGCTTGATGCCATTGATGGTTTCTTTGATTTTGATTCGGGATATACTGCCGAAGATATTTATGAGTTGAATAATTTCTTCTTTTCCCAGTAAAAAAATTAAAATTTTCTGATTCGCTCCATATCGCGTTTCAGGTCTTTTCTTTTTATCTCTTCTCGTTTGTCATACTCTTTTTTCCCTTTAGCCAATGCTATTTCTACTTTGGCCCATCCATTTTCGTTAATAAATAAGCGAGTAGCAACAATGGTTAACCCTTTTTCGGTTGTCTTTCGTTCAAGTTTTTTAAGTTCTCTTTTTGTTAATAGTAACTTGCGATCGCGCTTTGGCTCATGGTTGTAATGGGTGCCAAAAGCATATTCAGAAATATTTAATCCTTTAATATACAATTCGTGGCCATGAAAAAAACAATAAGCATCAACCAGGCTGGCTTTTCCTAAACGGAGTGATTTTATTTCAGTACCCGTTAACCTTATGCCTGCTGTGTATTTTTCAATGAGTTCAAAATCAAATGCTGCTTTTTTGTTCCTTATGTTGATTTTATTTTGCATAAAATATTTCTTTTAACAAAACACAAAGGTATTGATTTATTTTGTACAAAAAACAGGGATAATGGTTTAATAAACTGAAAAATAAATAATGGCACTCATAATAACCGAGCTGATTATTATAAGTAAAGCACCAATAATCAATAAGGAGATTAATGCAAAACCGGTAAGCTTTTCTGCGGGGACTCTTAACAAAGGTTTAACACCTTTCCAGTATAGAACAATTGAGTACAACGACACATAATTAATAAATCCCATTTGTGGATGAAAAGACGATACCGCATAAGCGATTAGTACAGGTAACGAAGAAAAAATTATTAACTTAAAGGTACCGTTTAAATTTTTGTTGGTATCAAATTTTGGTAAAAGCTCATTAATTAAAAATGCCGAAAGGTAGATGGTGAAAAAAGTAATCAAAAGAAAAGAAAGTACGGCAAGTGTTCCATTTCCTGCCGAGTGATCTTCCCAGTTGATGATTCTTCCTACGAAAATCAACAATGAACTGAAAAGAATAACAGGGATAATATATTGGATAACCAAATTTTTATTGGTAGCCTTTTTTTGAGCGATCTTTTCCCACTCTTGTGCTGGCGAAAGAATAAAAAAACGGATGCGATTTACGATTTTATTTAAATCCATAGTTAAAATTTATGCGTACAAAAATAATCGAATCGGCTAATTTAAAACTATAACAACATAGATTTTTATAAATATTATCAACAATACTTATCTTTACAAGAATTATTAAAAACAAAAATCTTTATGGCTGAGGATTATAATTTATTAACCATATTAGGGCCTACCGCCGGAGGAAAAACCTCTGTAGCTACACGTATGGCTTATATTTTAAATGGCGAAGTGATAAGTGCCGATTCGCGCCAGGTGTACCGTGGCATGGATTTAGGTACAGGGAAGGATTTGGATGATTATGTGGTTGAAGGACAAAAAATTCCATACCATTTAATTGATATTGTAAATGCCGGGTCGAAATATAATGTGTATGAATATCAACAAGATTTTATCAATGTTTTTAATGGACTGCAGGCCCGAAATAAATTTCCGGTTTTATGTGGTGGCTCAGGAATGTATATCGAAGCTGTTTTAAAAGGTTATAAATTAATACATGTTCCGGTTAATGAAAAGCTAAGATCCGAATTAGAACAAAAACCTACCGAAGAGTTAATAACCATCTTATCATCGTATAAAAAATTACATAATAAAACCGATATTGATACCCGCAAACGTATGATCAGGGCCATTGAAATTGAAGTATACTATGCAGAGCATCCGCAAACGGATACTGAATTTCCTGAGATCAAACCCTTGTTGGTAGGAGTGAAATTTGATCGTAAATCGCAGCGAAAAAGAATTACCGAACGACTAAAACAGCGATTGAACGAAGGAATGATTGATGAAGTAAAACAATTAATTGATCAGGGAATTGGTATAGAGAATCTGTTGTATTACGGACTGGAATACAAATTTATTACGCAGCATATTACCGGTGAACTAAGCTACGACGAAATGTTTACAAAGCTCGAAACCGCCATTCATCAATTTGCCAAGCGGCAAATGACATGGTTTCGACGCATGGAGCGTAATGGATTTACAATACATTGGCT
>JAXHVS010000088.1:0-16443 GCA_034189025.1 Bacteroidota bacterium | reverse complement strand
CGTAGTTGCCGATGAGGACTGGATGAGGGTAGTAATTAAAAAACCAGTAAAAACACCTTTTACCGGATTTGATGTCATTTTTGCCAAAATATTTCGCATCTTATCGCCGGCTACTTTCTGTAGCGCTTCACTCATCAGTTTCATCCCAAATAAAAAGAAACCTAAAGAACCAATAAGTGTTAGGAAATCTAATAACGAGTAATTCATATGCTAATTTGTTGAAATTAAATTGACAAATCTATAAAAATTTTATTTTTCTGTTAATGTTAATTTAATTTTCAATTAACATTTTAATAACACACTTTTTAAAAACTCCTGTATAAATAAGATAAGCCCTTATGTATTGGCTTATTGTATGTTTTATAAAAATATAAAAATGTATCTTTTTTCCAATTATAATTCTAAATTTGGGCAAAAATTGAATAGTATGCATACCCTGGAAGAATTTCAACAAATTATAAAAGACGCTATAGTCAAAGAAGAAATTAAAAAGAATCCACAGGCATTATACGACCCAATTAATTATACGCTTGCCTCTGGAGGAAAACGAATTCGCCCAGCCTTAGTGCTGTTAGCTTTTAATCTATTTTCTGATGATATACAAATGGCTGTTAAGCCGGCTATTGGACTAGAGGTTTTTCATAATTTTACCCTTTTGCACGATGATATTATGGATCAGGCTGAAATACGCCGTGGAATACCATCGGTCCATAAAAAGTGGAATGAAAATACAGCAATTCTCTCGGGTGATGCCATGCTTATCAAAGCTTATGATTACTTTCTGGATATTGATTCTCCAAAATACAGAGAAATATTAAAAGTTTTTAATCAAACGGCACTCGAAGTATGTGAAGGGCAACAATACGATATGGAGTTTGAAAATCGGGCCAATGTTACCGAAAAGGAGTATCTGAGGATGATTGAACTCAAAACATCTGTTTTATTAGCTGGAGCCCTTAAAATAGGAGCTTTATTGGGCAATGCTCATGCTGCCGATGCCAATTTGTTATACGAGTATGGTAAAAATATTGGACTGGCTTTCCAGCTGCAGGATGATTTACTGGATGTTTATGGAGACGAGAAAGTATTTGGAAAACAGATTGGCGGCGATATTGTATCCAATAAAAAAACATTTTTACTGATAAAAGCCAAAGAAATTGCCTGCGATGAAGATTTAAAAACCCTGGAATACTGGTTGCAGAATAATCAGGAAAACAGGGAAGAGAAAATAAAAGCAGTAACTAAAATATATGATAACTTAAACATTAAAGAGATAACTAAAAAAAAGATATTAAGCCTAACCCAAAAAGCTTTGAACTTGCTAGATGAAGTAAAGGTAGAAAATCATAAAAAAATTGAGTTGAAAAATTTAGCCGGTAAATTGATTAATCGTAATTCATAAGCTATAAGCTATAGGTGAAATAAAATTCCGGGAGTAAAGGCTAGCTGATGCGCCTCTGAAATTATATATTTTACCTCGGCAAAAACTTCCGTTTTGTATCCTACCTTAAACTGAATTCCTCCACCCAGGTTAGCTCCGGGCACAAACCGAATCGTATTAAAATCGTAGGTTTTACCACCCGCAAATACTGAACTATGGTTATCTTTAATATGCCATCCGCCTGCATGGACTCCACCCAGTAAATAAACATAAAAATTATTTCGGGTACGGTAATTTAAAATATAATGAAAATTAATGTTCATTACGTAAACCGTTGTAATAGATTCGCCACCATCATTAGGGAATTGGTACTTCTTGGGTAAATACATGGTAAGATCCGGAACAAAATCAAATTTTTTGCCCAAACTCCAATTTGCCCTTATATTTATTCCTAACGAATTATTGGTATAACCGGCTTCATAATCAAGTTCATTGCCCATGGAAAGAACCAAACCACCGCCTACCTTGTTTAACTGAGCTGATGTTTGTTGGTAAAAAGAAAAAACAAATAATAGGGTAAATACAAAGATGAGGGTTTTTTTCATAGTTTTAATTGAATAAAAAAAGGGATATCCTAAAGAATATCCCACAAATTTCATTAAAAAAAATTAAATTAAAAATATTAAAGCGCAAATAAAACTCCCAAATTAAACACAGCCTCGTCGTAATTACTTATGATATATTTAAATTCGCTAAATGCACTCATGTTCGAACTGAAATTAAAATTAACTCCAGCTCCCATATTTAATCCGGGTTTAGTCCCAATATCATCAGATATATTCAAGTATTTTTTCGAGTAGTGGGTAATGTTTAACCCTCCAACGGCATAAAAATCAAAATTGCCGGTATTCCAGAAAGTCCAGTTCCCATCTAAATCAATCGCCCAACGATTGTATTTCCTGTTGTTTTGGGTTTGAGGGAAAAATATGCCAAATTCAACCGAACCGGCTAAATTTTCCAATAACATATCCAGCCCGTAGGTTCCTTTAAATTGTAATCCTAGCGGAGGCCTGCCGGTTTCAAATACAAGTCCGCCGCCTAACTTTATTTCCTGTGCATTTATTTTTAAACTTGAAAAGCCCACCAGAAGCACTAATACAAATAATATTGAAATTAATTTTTTCATAATAGTTGAAAACTTTAAAGATTAGTAAATGATTTCAATCTGTTCATCAAAATCTGTGCAATACTTACAGCGAATTTATGAAAAAGTTCGTTTCGATGTATCTAAAACGAAAATTAATCGTATAAAAAAGTTAAATTTGTAAAATAGAATAATCATTTACTTCAAAAAAATCAATCATGTCAAATCATTCAGGACGAATTATACAGGTTATAGGCCCTGTTATTGATGTAAGTTTCGAAAACACCGATGCAGAGCTCCCAAATATTCATGATGCCCTAGAAATAAAGCGAGATGATGGTTCTGTTTTAATTATAGAATGCCAACAACACATCGGCGAAAATACGCTTAGGTGTATTGCAATGGACTCAACCGATGGGTTACAAAGAGGGATGGAGGTAAAAGCTACTGGTGCATCTATAAAAATACCTGTTGGTGAGCAAGTTCGCGGGCGGTTAATTAATGTTATTGGAGAACCTATTGACGGGATTAGTGAATTGGATAAAACAGGGGGATACCAGATACATAAAAAAGCTCCTGAATATGTTGATTTAACTACTGAAGAAGAGGTTTTATACACCGGAATTAAAGTAATTGATTTAATTGAACCTTATTCAAAAGGCGGAAAAATTGGGTTATTTGGAGGTGCCGGTGTTGGAAAAACTGTACTTATAATGGAGATGATTAATAATATTGCTAAAAAATATTCAGGGACAACTGTTTTTGCAGGTGTAGGTGAACGCACAAGAGAAGGGAATGATTTGCTTCGCGAAATGATTGAATCGGGCGTTATAAAATACGGAAAAGCATTTGAAGAAAGTATGAAAGCCGGGAGCTGGGATTTAACAAAAATTGATTACGAAGCGTTAAAAGAATCGCAAGCCAGTTTAGTATTCGGACAAATGAACGAACCTCCAGGAGCCAGAGCTACTGTTGCTTTAACAGGATTAGCATTGGCTGAATCTTTTCGTGATGGGGATAAAAAGGCAGGTAAAGGAAATGATATTCTGTTTTTTATCGATAATATTTTCCGCTTTACTCAAGCTGGATCTGAAGTATCAGCGTTGTTAGGACGGATGCCTTCGGCTGTTGGATACCAACCTACGCTGGCAACAGAGATGGGAATGATGCAAGAGCGGATTACCTCTACCAAGCATGGTTCTATTACTTCGGTACAGGCTGTGTATGTTCCTGCAGATGACCTTACAGACCCTGCTCCCGCAACAACTTTCTCGCACCTTGATGCAACAACTGTATTGAGCCGAAAAATTTCTGAGCTTGGGATTTATCCTGCGGTGGATCCTTTAGATTCAACTTCTCGAATTTTAACACCCGAAATAATTGGCGACAAACATTACCAAACGACTCAAAAAGTAAAAGAGATTTTACAACGTTATAAGGAGCTACAGGACATTATTGCTATCCTTGGAATGGATGAACTGTCCGAAGAAGATAAAATTGTTGTTCATAGGGCTCGCAGGGTACAACGATTTTTATCTCAGCCTTTTCATGTGGCCGAAGCATTTACAGGGTTAAAAGGAGAGTTTGTTAATATTGAAGACACCATTAAAGGATTTAACATGATTCTTGACGGAGAGGTTGATAAATACCCCGAAGCAGCATTTCAACTGGTAGGAACAATTGACCAGGCCATTGAAAAAGGAGAAAAAATGCTTGCACAAGCAAAGAAAAAGCAATAACTTACATTTTTTGAAATAATTGATCATTATGCAATTGGAGATTATTACCCCCGGGAAAAAAGTGTATTCAGGAAAAGTAAATGTTGTTCAAGTACCCGGAACAAAAGGGTTGTTTGAGGTATTAGAATATCATGCTCCTATTATTTCTACGCTCGAAAAAGGGAGAGTAAAAATTGTGGAGGGATCGGCTGAATCTTTTTTTTATATAGACGGAGGTGTAATTGAAGTAAAAAATAATCGGGTGATTATTCTCGCAGAGTCCATCAAAGGGTAAGTTATTTATGAGGAAATTTTTATTTATCTTTTTATTTATTTTTTGTCATAATTTTCTAAGTGCTCAGGAAAAAGTTACTTTCATAGCAGAAGATGGATTGCCAGTTACCGCTGATCTATATCGGGTAAACCCTAAAAAGCCATATGTTATACTTCTTCATCAAGCAGGATATAGCCGGGGAGAATATAAAAATACAGCCCGTAAAATTGTTAAGTTTGGGTACAACTGTTTAGCGGTTGATTTACGTTCGGGAGGAGAGGTTAATTATATCCAAAATCATACCGCCCTGGTAGCTACTCAAAAAGGGTATCCAACCGATTATTTAAGCTCAATAAAAGATATTGAAGCAGCAATTAATTGGGTAAAAGAACGAAGTAAAAAGCCAGTTATTCTTTTTGGCAGCTCTTTTTCTGCTTCGTTAAGTTTATTACTGGCTAAAGATAATCCCGATATTGATGCGGTTATTGCATTTAGCCCAGGAGAATTTTTTGAACCGGAAATCAATATTAAAGCCGAAATTAAAGATTTGAAAAAACCGGTTTTTGTTGCTGCATCCAAAAGAGAAGAACCGTACATTAAAGAAATGTTTCGCTTTGTTCCTTCCACAAATAAAACGATATTTGCACCCGAAAAAGGCCCCGGAGAACATGGTTCCAAATCATTGTGGAACAGCAACCCGACAAGTAAAGAATACTGGCTTGCTTTAACCCTGTTTTTTAGTAAAATACGTTAATTTACAATGCAAAAAATTCGTTTTTTAATTATCCGCTTTAGCTCTATTGGAGATATTGTATTAACAACACCTGTTGTACGATGTTTGAAAAATCAAGTTAAGAATGTTGAAATCCATTATCTTACAAAACCTAAATTTAGCAAAATCCTGGAAAGTAATCCTTATATAGACAAAGTTCATGTTTTAAAAGATTCATTTGCTGATACCATTCATGAATTGAAATACGAGCATTTCGACTATATCATTGATTTACATAAAAACCTGCGCTCTTTCAGGGTAAAAAACAGATTAAAAATTATCTCTTTTGCTTTTGATAAGCTTAATAAAGAAAAGTGGTTGATGGTAAATTTTAAAAAAAATAAATTGCCCGATATTCATATTGTCGATCGTTATTTAAAAACCCTTTCTGTTTTTGATATTCAGAATGACCAACAAGGATTGGATTATTTTATTCCGGATGAAGACGTGGTAGATTTGAAAACAATTTCTGATGAAATAGTAAGTGGATATGTTGGTGTGGTAGTTGGTGCTTACCATAATACAAAAAAACTTCCTCCTGAAAAAATTGTATCCATATGCCGAAAAATTGAAAAGCCAATTGTTTTGTTGGGTGGCCAGGATAATCATGATGAGGCTGAAAAGATAAAAAGTGCTGTTGGCACAAAAATATATAATACCTGTGGCAAGTTTAACATTAATCAATCAGCTTCTATTGTTAAGCAAGCGAATGTTATTCTAACCCCCGACACAGGATTAATGCATATAGCCAGTGCTTTTAAGAAAAAGATCGTATCGGTTTGGGGCAATACCATTCCGGAATTTGGTATGTACCCTTACTTGCCCCATCCTAAATCTGAAATTTTGGAAATAAAAGGATTAAAATGCCGCCCGTGTACTAAAATTGGCTTTACCAAATGCCCGAAAAAACATTTTAAGTGTATTTTGGACTTGGATGATGATTATATTGCTCAAAGGATTAAAGAAATGTTTTAGCAATTTATGGAAATTATTAAGGAATACCTTTTCCAAAATTTTAAACTTTGGGAAAGATTAATCCATTCATGGTTTCTAAAAACTATACCTGAACCGTAAAAACACTAACATCATTTTATCGTACTGTCCGCCAAACTTTCCTTCAAATTGCTGGCCGTATAGCGAACATACAAAATTATTACTTGTAGAATAGGATAGCGAAGTCATAAAAAAAATAGCCATTTCCTAACGAGGGGAAATACATGGCTGCTAAAGTAGCATTAACTAAAGGATGAATAGGATAGCTTACCTGCCCGAACCACGAAAACTTACTGTACAATATGGTTTTTACCGACATAGGCATAAAAAATAAAATAAATTTTTTAAGATATTTTTTAAAATTTTATTTTTTAACTTAAAATAATTCATTAATTTACATTGAATTAATTCGACTGGTTTATGAGGAGATTTAAAGCAATAATCATTTTTTGTTTTTTTATTTTGAGTTTAACCAGGTTTTTATATGGAAATCAGGCTAATATTGAAAATAACTTTAATTTTCCTGACAGTATCTCCAATCAATCTGAGCAAATACAGATTGATTATTTACTTGATTCGGCAGAAAAGTTAGTAAGCATTGATTATACCCGATCGAACGAATTAATTTCTTTAGCTCGTGAATATGCCGACAGTTTAGAGGATGAGTTACAGTTGAGCAAAGCTTTATTTTTGCAAGGAAAACTGAATTATGCTCACGGAGATTTTTATGAGGCAGAAGAAATTTTCCAGCATCTTTTAGATTATCACCAAAATATACTGGCTAATAAAACTATAGCAGAAATTAAACATGCGTTAGGATTAACCTATATGCGGTTTAATAATTATAATAAAGCAATTAATCTGATTCAGGAAGCATTGTTTTTTTATGAGAAATCTGATGACAAGCTCAACATTGCTACAGCAATTAAAGATTTAGGAGTAATTTATTATTATTTAGGGAATGAAAACTCAGCTTTAGAAGAATATCAAAAAGCATTGTTATTATACAGAGATTTAGAAAATGACCAGGGTATTGCTCAATGTTTAAATAATATAGGCATGATATTCAGATTGAAAGGAAACTATGCCCTAGCCATCGAATATCTAGAAAAATCATTAGAATTAAAATATTTATTAAATAATGAACCAGGCATAGCTAATACTTTGGGAAATATCGGCCATGTTTATGCATCGGCAGGAGATTATGATAAAGCACTTGTCTATTATAACAAGATGCTTGAAAAATGGCTTGAAATGGATAATGTTAATGGTATTTCCGAAGCATACAATTATTTAGGAGAAGTTTATCTTCGGATGGACAAACCCAATAAAGCCATTGATGTTTTGCTTAAGGGAAATAAAATTGCTTTCCGAAATAAGCTTAAACAACGACTTATTGATAATTATGAACTTTTATCTAAGGCATATGAACAGGGAGATGATTATGAAACAGCATTAACATACTTTAAAAAATATAATGTAAATAAAGATTCATTATACGAAAGTTTAACCAATCAGCGAATTTCTGAATATATAACACGCTATGAAAAATTAAGAGCTGAAAACGCACTAATTGATCAGGAAAGGAAAATTTTAGAACAACGGTTCCAGATCATTATTACCTTAGTAATTCTTGTCGTGCTTATTGTGTTCTTATTCTTTTTATATCAGCAAAATAAAACCATTCGTAGTAAAAGCAGAAGAATTCAAAAAATTAACCAGGAACTCGATTTTCGAGTGCAACAAAAAACATCAGAATTACGGCTTGCTCGGTTTTCTATTGATTTGGCCTTTGATGCAATTATTTGGATGAAGAAAAACGGGAAAATAATTTATGTTAATCAGGCGGCTTGTGATATGTTATCATATAAGAAAGAAGAGCTGGAAGAAAAATATATTTTCGATATTGTTTACGAATTTACAGATGATGTGTGGAATGATTACTGGAATCAACTAAAACAACAAAAGTCATTGATTATTCAACTGGATTATCAAACCAAAAAGGGGAATGAAATTCCGGTTGAAGTAGCATTTAATTTTCGTGAATTTGAAGGGCAGGAATATAACTTTACTTTTAGCAGAAATATTGTTGACCGAAAAATTGCAGAAGAAAAATTTAAAAAGGCAAAAGAAAGAGCAGAACGTTCTGATCAGCTAAAGTCGGCATTTTTAGCCAATATGTCGCATGAAATTCGTACACCCATGAATGCAATCAATGGTTTTTTAAGTTTATTATCAGATGATAATTTGTCTCAAAAGCAAAAAAATGAAATTATTGAGTTAGCCCGTTCAAGTAGCAATGACCTTATTAATATTATTAATGATATTATTGATATATCTAAGATTGAAGCTGATGAGCTTACTATAGAAAAAGCATTGCATTATGTAAATGAAATTCTACAAGAAATTTATGATTATTACATCAAAGATATAAATTATATACATAAAAATAAAGTGCAATTAAAACTGGAAAAAGATGATTCAACTGTTAAGGATAAGATTGCTCTTTATACTGACAAGTCCAGATTTAAACAGGTTATGAACAACCTGATAAGCAATGCCATTAAATTTACCGACGAAGGTAAAATTGTTTTTGGATATCAACGGATTACCGCTGGAGGAAGAAATCTCCTTAAATTTTTTGTTAAAGATACGGGGATTGGCATTCCTGAGGAAAGTAATGAATATATTTTTAACCGGTTTAGTAAACTCGATGATAAAAGAAAAAAAACCTATAAAGGTACCGGATTAGGGTTAGCCATTTCCCAAAAATTGGTTAAAATGTTAGGCGGTAAGATTGGGGTTCAATCGGAACTAAATAAAGGGTCAGAATTTTATTTTACATTATCCTATAAAATACTTGATAGTAAAGAAACCAAGCTTTTACATGTACCTGAAACCAATGTTGAAGTTGATTGGAGCAATAAAGTAATTTTGGTAGTAGAGGATACTCCTTCTAATTATTTACTGATAGAAAATTATTTGAAATCAACAAAAATTCAAATTTTTTGGGCTAAATCAGGAAAAGAAGCCATTGATATTTTTAAAGAAACAAAGGATTTTGATCTGGTGCTGATGGACATTCAGTTGCCTGGAATTAATGGTTACGAAGTTACTAAACTATTAAAATCATATAATCAGAGGGTCCCTGTAATTGCACAAACGGCTTATGCATTATCAGGAGAAAAAGAATACAGCCTTAAAGAAGGTTGCGACGACTATATCGCCAAGCCGTTTAAAAAAGAAACATTAATTGAGGTGTTAAGTAATCACATTTAACGACCTTTTAAATAGGGATTTATTTGTATCCGGTTAAAGCTTTTTTTCGAAGCTCAATTTTTTCTTTGTCAGATAATGGTTTTTCAGATTCTACAATAGGTTTTTCCCAGGCACCATACATCGGATTTGGTAATACAATGAACTTTTCTCCAAAGAAGTCTTTGTTTTTATCTACCACGTTAAATCCGAAGTTACTTGAGCGGTCTTCGAAAATTTCAGAAAAATCTCCCAGGTTGTCTCCAATTAAAAGAATGATTTTGTAATTATTTTCCACAATTTGCCTGCGTAATTTTTTACTGCTGGTATTTGATTTTAAAAGCAAATGTATGCTATCAGCAAAAGCGAAATTTTCTTTTTGTAAATTTTTAAGGGTTACATCAAACTCAGCTACAGTACGATTCGATATATAAAAAACTTCAACCTCTTTGGATCGGGCAAAATGAGAAAATTCAACTGCCCCCGGCAGGGCTTTTGCAGAAGATTTTGCGGCCCACTCCATCCATCGTTCTGTAGTATATCCACTCCCTGTGTGAACACAATTTGCCTCAAAGGGGCTGTTGTCAAGCATGGTCTCATCAATATCAACAATAACCGCTTTTTTATTGTCTGACTTTTGTTGTTGTAGCTCTTGTTCAATACGGTATTTTGCCCAATTAAAACTTTGATAATACAATGCTTTCATCTCGGCTGATTTTTGATACCATAACACCGACATGATTAAATGATCTTGCGTGTTTTGCGGTTCTTTTGGTGTGTTACATGATAGAGAAATAATAGAAAGAATAAAGATAACAGAGAATGTTTTTTTCATGAGGTAAATTTTTTATATTTTCAAACGATAAAGGTAATGAATAAATTTTTTGGGATAAAAATTTATTTGCTTGTAACTTTTTAAATCCTTAAACGTCTTACCATCGATTAGGAGTAAAATGGAATGACAGTAGAGCAATACAATAAAAGTGTAGACTTATATGCTGATGCTATATATCGGTTTATTTTAAAAAATATTAACCAAACCGATGAGGCAAAAGATATTGTGCAGGATACTTTTGAAAAATTGTGGGTAAGGGCAGCCGATGTGTCGTTTGAAAATGTAAAACCGTATTTGTTTTCTACAGCATACCATACAATGATCGATAAGATCAGAAAAAACAAGCGAATATCTTCTGTTGATGAATATGGAAGCATAGACCCATTGCATAATGAGCAATATACTGATTTAGGAGAGATTTTAAATGAAGCTATTAAGCAGTTGCCTGAAGTGCAACGCTCCGTAATACTGCTAAGAGATTATGAAGGATATTCATACCAGGAAATTGCACATATTACAGGATTATCGGAATCACAGGTTAAGGTTTACATTTATCGTGGAAGATTGACTTTAAAAAAATATATTGGCAGCTTGGAAGTTTTAATTTAAGGGATGATTTAATGACAGAAATAAACAGACATAATTACGAGGTTTTTTTTATAGATTATATGGATGGCAATTTAACGCCAGCGCAGGAAAAACGATTATGGTCATTTTTAAAAGAAAATCCCGATTTAAAAAAGGAGTTGGAGGATTTTGAGCTCTTTAATATTCAAAATGAGAAACAACCATTTCCTGAAAAACACCAATTAAAAAAAACGGGTTTATTAGATGAGGCCAATAGTTCAGTGTTTGATGAAATTTGTATCGGTTATATCGAAGGTGATTTAAGTTTGAAAGAAGAGTCTACGTTTAAAGAGTATCTGAACAGCAATCCGGGAAAATCTAAAGTGTTAAAAATATATAAGCAAACGAAATTAAAAGCGGATACATTGATTTTATTTCCGGATAAAGAGAAGTTGAAAAAATCAGGTATGGTTTTCGCCCTGAAAAGATTATATCCCTATATCGCTGTTGCTGCTTCTATATTATTGCTTTTGGCAGCATATCTTTTTGTTCCACAAAAAAGCAATGAATCTTTTTCAAACCAGGTTGCAGTTTTTGAAACCAATCCTTCGCAGGAAAATCTTAAAATACTGGAATTAACCGAAAAACCAGCATCAACGAATAAGCCACTTCCATTGGCGGAAGCGGAAAAGCAATCATCACTCACTGAGGATAAAGAAGACCAATCATTACAATCAACAGAGGTTTTAGAAGAAGAGCGTTTTAGGGTAACAGCTATCGAAGCTCTTCCCATACAGCCGATTAAAAAAGAAGAAAGCACCTTAAAACTTGCAAAAGGAGACCACGGAATTACAAATAATACGGCAGACTATTTTTATGCTCAATATAACCAGGTACCTGAGTACAAAAATTTAACCACGTTTTTAGCTGAATCAGTAAGTGAACGATTAATTGATACTCCACAAAACGAAAACAAAAAGTTTGAACTGTTTGATTTGGCACGTTGGAGTGTTAAAGGAATTAATTGGTTAACCGGCAGTAATATAACATTAGAAAAACAATACAACAAAGATGGAGAAGCTGAAAAAATTAACTTTAACTCTAAGCTAATCGCCTTTTCGGCGCCTATTCGTGAAAAATAAAAATGTGATGTAACAAATTTCAGTACTTGTCCGTCTTACGGATGAAATTAATTAATCATTAAGAAAAAACAATTAAAAATTAATATGATGAAAAAAAGTGTATTATTATTAGCGATTTTAATATTTACATTAGGTGTTGTAGCACAAGAAAACAAAACCGATGTGGATACAATGAAAAAAGAGTTGAATGAAAAGAAAGCAGATACCGCCAAAATTTTGTTAAAGCGAAAAACCGTAAAAATTATCGAAGACGAGGATGAGGGAGAAACTCAAATTTTTGTAAAAAAACATAACAGAGGTGATTGGGAATTTTTAGGAGATGATAACAACTTTTTTAGTTCCAGTCGGTTCAGAGGTTCATGGTCTGGTTTTTCTATGGGATTAAGCAATTTTGTAGATAAAGATTTTTCCATTAGTCGTTCGGGCAATAATGAATTTATGGACTTGAATACCGGTAAATCCTGGAATATGAATATCAATTTTGCCCAGTACAGCGTAAATTTGGTCAATAATAAATTTGGACTAGTAACTGGATTAGGCCTTGAATTTAATTTTTATCGTTTCGATAGCGATAACTCAATTCAGAAAGATGTTGATGGTGTTATTATAAATCGCGATTTACCCGATACCTGGAATATTCAAAAATCAAAATTTTCAACGACCTATGCAACCTTACCTATACTATTTGAGGTGCATACATCATCGTATCAGAATAAAGGAATAGTTTTCGCCGCAGGGGTAATTGGAGGTGCTAAATTAGGTTCTAATACAAAAGTAGTTTATAAAGAAAACAGTGACAAAAAGAAAGAAAAAACACGTGACGATTTTAACTTAAACCCTTTCAGGTATGGGTTGACAGCACGATTAGGTGTGGGTGATGTGCTGGTTTACGGAACCTATTACCTAAACCCGCTATTTGAGTCAGGAAAATATTCAGGAAGCGAAGATCTTTATCCTATTTCTGTGGGTATAGCATTTTCTTTTGAATAAAAAACAATCATATTTTTTAATATAAGTCATCATAAAATGGTGGCTTATTTTTTTATATGTATATTTAATAAAAAATTACTTTATATAATTATTTTTAATAAATTAAAATAATGTATATTATATTATTTTATATAAAAATAAAATAGTTTAAATTTTAAAATTTGAGCAGAATATTATTTTTTCGTTTTTAAAAACCTTTATTGTATCTTTCCGTAATATGTTTAAATATAATTTATTGATAATTTATGAGAAGAAACACTCTTTTTATCTTTATCATATTTTTTATTGCAAGCTTATCCTTGAAAGCACAAACCAGCTCTCTTGATAGTTTTTTAACCATTCATAAGAATAAACATGATACGGTAAAAATACAGCTACTTCTTAATGAATATTTTTCAAAATATAGACGTGGACTTGTTCTTGACGGTAAAGATTGCTTAGATAAAGCAATGGAAATTGCTGAAAGATGTGATAGTTTATGGTGGAAAGGGACTGTATTAATAAAATGTGGAGATTATTACACAATTACTGGAGATTTTGAAAAAGCAGTTGATTATTATTTTAAAGCTCAAAAAATATTTGTAGATCAGAAAAAGTTTATAGCGTTGGGTTCACTTTACAACAATCTGGGAGCAACATATGAAAACATGGGAAAGTATGATGAAGCCATGTCCAATTTAATCAAAGCTTTAGAAATTTATGAATCGATAAACGATTCTATGGGTATTGCAAAAACACAACTTAATTTAGGGCTATTATATTTCCGGCAGAATGAATTTGACAAAAGCCTTGAATTGTATAATCAATCATTAAAAATAAGGAGACTAATAAATGATAAGGAAGGTGTTGCTTTGCTTTATAATAATATTGCTATTGTAAATTATTATACTGAAAATTATGACAGTGTAAGGTACTATTTTCAGAAAGCCTATGATATTTATGAAAGGGAAGGGAATAAGAGGAGTCAGGTTATGGCCTTATCTAATTTGGCAGAGATTTACAATGTGTTGGGCCAAAAAGACAAAGCCCTTGAAAGCTATTTTGATGTTTTGAAACTGGAAAATGAATTGGGAGAAAAGGCTCAGGTTGCTAAAACCTATTTTCTCATTGGTAATTTGTATTACAACCGAGAAGAGACTAAGGAAGCGAAGAGCTATTTCTTGCGATCGCTTTCGACAGCAAAGGAGGTGAATGCTTTGGTTGATATTAAGGATGCCTGTTACTCATTAGCCGAAGTTTATAAAGAAGAGAATGATTATAAATCGGCGCTGGAATATTTTGAGCTCTATCATACCTATCATGACAGTATTTTTAATGCAGAGAAGTCAAAGCAGATCAAAGAGATTGAAACGAAATACGAAACACGGAAAAAGGAGCAACGGATTAAAAACCTAGAGAATGAAAAGATTATTCGTGATTTAAGGATTAAGAAACAACAATTCTTTATCTTTTCTTTTATTATTGGGTTATTTATTATTTTAATTTTCCTGTTGGTTTTATTCAATCGAAATAAAAAGATTCGTTTAGCAAAAGATAAACTTACCTATCAGAAGAAACAAATCACCGACAGTATTGAATATGCCAGCAAGATTCAAACAGCGATCCTGCCCCCCGATGAATATATTACTCAGTTAATTCCCGAATATTTTATTTTTTATCAGCCACGCGATATTGTAAGTGGTGATTTTTATTGGGTTACCGAAAAAAATAGCAAAATTGTTATTGCAGTGGTTGATTGTACAGGGCATGGAGTTCCCGGAGCTTTTATGAGTATGTTGGGAACAGCTTTTTTAAATGATATTGTTAACACGAATAAAGAACAAAAAGCAAATACAATCCTGAACCACCTAAGGGAAAGAATTAAAAAATCGTTGCATCAAACCGGCAAAAATGATGAGACCAAAGATGGAATGGATATTTCTCTTTGTGTCCTGGATAAAAGTAATGGGGTGTTGCAATTTGCGGGTGCTTACAATTCATTGCTTATTATAAGCAATAATCAATTGAGAACCATAAAAGGGGATCGTATGCCTATCGGTATATACAGGAATGAAAAAAAGTCGTTTACAAACCATGAAATTAATATTCATCAGGGCGATATGATTTATATGTTTACCGATGGTTATGTTGATCAATTTGGCGGGGAAAATAAAAGAAAATACAGAATAGCTCCTTTCAGAGACCTTCTTTTTACTATTCATGATAAGAAAATGGATGAGCAGAAAAAAATACTTGAAACAAAATTCAATTCATGGAAAGGCTCATTGGAACAAATTGATGATGTTTTAGTATTTGGATATAGAATTTGAGGGATCACCAGAAGTTTTATTATCTTAGCAAAAAAATAAATTATAAATGATAAAAACAGGCCATTATGAGACTTCTTTTAATAAGTAATTCAACCAATGCTGGAGAAGCATATCTTGATTATCCAAAACATGAAATCAAGAAGTTTCTTGGAGATAAAGTAAAAAAGGTGTTATTTATTCCTTATGCTGCAGTAACTTTTTCTTTTGATGAATATCAGAAAAAAGTACAAGACCGTTTTTCTGAAATAGGTTACGAGGTAGATTCTATACATCATTACGATTATGATAAAAAGAAAAAAGCCATTAAAGATGCAGAAGCCATTGTTATCGGAGGTGGTAATACGTTTCACCTTACAAAACTTATGCAGCAACAGGATTTACTGGAAACCATCCGTTACGAGTGTTTAAAAGGAAAACCCTATGTGGGTTGGAGTGCAGGTTCAAATGTTACCTGCCCAACGATTTGTACAACCAACGATATGCCAATTGTTGAACCGGAAAGTTTTCATGCCATTAACCTGGTTCGCTTTCAGATTAATCCACACTATCTGGATGCCAATCCCGACGGACATGCCGGAGAAACCCGTGAACAAAGAATTAATGAGTACCTTGTAGCTAACCCATACATTTATGTTGTTGGGTTACGTGAAGGTACCATGCTTAAAATTGATAATGCTAAGGTTGAATTAATAGGCCCTCGAAATGCCCGTATATTTAAATATGGTGAAGAGCCTAGAGAACTGGCACCTGGCGATGATTTTGATTTTTTGTTTGAATAGATATTATCCATACTGCAATAGAGAAAAGCTGTAAAAAAAGAATTTTTGATTGTTCATATTTTTGCCACGTAAGAGTAGAGTTGAAATATCCGATATTCGAGAATTGAGTTCATATGTATAACTTGGCCAGGTATACTCGTAATGCCTGGCTTAGAGTAACTCACCTATCGCTACGGTAAAGTCTATCCAGAGCAAACATGCTCCCTTTTAAGTATTCAGCTTGTACTACGTTTATACAATGTGTATGGCATATTATGGATCAGTTCATATTTCGGGTGGATAAT